>NZ_JAPMAL010000028.1:0-131861 GCF_026343935.1 Paraburkholderia sp. CNPSo 3076
GGGCAAACCAGAGGCAGGACGTCGCGAATCTCTCCCGGGACACGACGAACACGAACGGTAGTGTGTCGAAGCTGCCTGACGTAAGCGCCCTGCTGAACCAGCAGGGCGACCGCATGAACGCTGCACAGGCCGCTGGGCAGGCGGTGGCGCAGCGCATCGGGGACTACGCGGATGCGCAGGCCAGGGCGACGGGTGACTCCGCTTGGGCTGAAGGCGGCAGCAAGCGTGCGGAGATGCAGGCGGCGGGCGCGGCGGTCGTAGCGGGCTTGGGCGGCGGCGTGGGCAGTGCTGTCGCGGGTGCAGCAGGCGCGGGTATTGGCTCGAAGATGGGGGGCGAGCTCAACAAGCTCAGTGATTCGATTGCGGCGTCGAACCTGACCGGCGATGCGAACATGAACGCCGCGCTCGGCAACATCGTGGCGAACGTGATCGCGACTGGTGCGGGTGCGGCAGCGGGTGGCGCGGGTGCGTTTGGCAGTTCGACCGTGGACCTTTACAACAGGCAGTTGCATCCGGATGAGCGGCAGTGGGCGAAGGACAACGCAAGCAAATTCGCGCAGTTCTATAAAGATCAGACCGGACAGACGATCACGGCTGACCAGGCGCAGCAGATGTTGTTGGCAAGCGGCTACCGGTTGGTTGATGCCGCAGCAAGCGCAGGACCGGCGCCGGACGGAAACCAATACGCGACGGCGTTCATCAGCCAGAATGGTGGAAGCATGTTCCGTGCGGCACCAACTGAGTACAACAGTCCGTTCCTCTATGGCAACGCGGACCATTCGCTCTCGCCGGAACAACAGGCCCTGCCAGGACACGACGCTCATCCGCAAGTTGGCGTTGCAGCAGGAGGCGCTCTCGCGATGGTCGCAGTCGGTACTGTTTCGCCATTGCTCGCAGGAGCTTGGGCTCTTAATACCGCCTACGATTTCTCAGGTGACGCGATCAGTTACCTTACCCATACGAGCAGCGACGCCCCGAACGCTGGGAAGTCTCTGATAGTTGGAGGTGCGGCCGCCGCCTTGACACCACTTGGACTTCCTCTGGATACACTTGGAAGTGGTATCGGAGCGAAGATCGCGGTCGGCACCTACAACGGGCTTGTAAGCGCGACGGGAGCGTTCGCAGGGGGCGGAATGGTCAATCCATCGAGCGATCCGTCCGCTTTCGCAGCGACTTCGGCAACCGCGTATGGCGTTGGCACGGCAGCGCAAATTTGGCTCCCCGGTCTCACGGGCAATATTGCAAACCACGTTGTCCAAATTCTCTCCGGGCCAGCGCAAACGAAGGTCCAGAATAGCTTGAACAATCCGAATTCCTCAAAATGAGATCGCTCTCATGAGTCGCTTGCTAGTTTTTCCGTTCGAACTGATCAATCAAGGCGGGCTAAGCGCCGTTGTCGGGTGCCTATTTTTCGCTATAGGGTTATTGCTAGTTTTCATCGTTTTCAAAATCTCACTTGGCTTACTCAACTTCAGTGTCGTGAGTCCGGCAACAAAGAAGGGCCGGGTAACACGAAAATTCGTCGTGCCGGAACACACCGAGCAGCAAGGTCGGCTTTTGGTCAAGGTGCCGGCTAGAAATATGCTGGAGGTGGACGTGGAGGGCCACTTGTTTGTGATTGGGCCATCAGATTGGAAATACGAAAGAGTAAACGAAGGTGACGAAGTTGATGTTCTGTTGCGCATCGGTCGCCTAAGCCGAGCCGAAGTACTCGACGATATCGGGCCGTTTTAAAACTGCCGCTGAACGGGGCGTTCCGGCGGGAAGCAGCGGCCTGACGATTGGCCTCGCCGGTTCGGTGGGCGATGCGATCAACAGCGCGTATTCGGAAGGTCGCGCCGTCAGCCACTCTGCGGGCAGCGGCAATGACCGCGCGGCGGCGCTGCATGCGATTGCAGCGGGGAGCGATGCGGCAATGGCAGGCACGGGGGTGAAGGCCCTTGCCGATGGTGGGAAGCCCGATATCGGCATCAAGGTGAGCATCGGTGCGAGCAAGAGCCAAAGCCAGTCGTCGGAGGACATCACGACGCAGCGAGGCTCGAACGTGGCGGCGGGCGGTGCGGCGGCGTTCGTCGCAACGGGCGACGGTACACCCGGCCGCGGCAACGTCACGATTGCCGGTTCGAACGTGAGCGCGAACGACGTGCTGCTGGCCGCGAAGAACCAGGTGGACGTGGTCAACACCACGAACACCGATTCGACGCGCAGCTCGAACAGCTCCAGTAGCGCGAGCGTTGGCGTGCAGTACACGCTGGGCGGCGGCTTTGGTGTGTCGGCTGCGATGGCGAACGCGCACGGAGACGCGAACAGCGACGCGGCGATCCAGAATGCCTCGCACGTGAACGGCGTGAACAGCGTGACGGTGATCTCGGGCGGCGACACGAACGTCACCGGCTCGCAGATCAACGGCGGCAAGGTGATCGCGGACGTGGGCGGCAACCTGAATATCGCGAGTGTGCAGGACGTGACGAACAGCGCCGCGCACCAGAGCAGCGCGGGCGGCGGCTTCACGATCAGCCAGGGCGGCGGCAGCGCGAGCTTCAGCGCGCAGAACGGCCATGCGGATTCGAACTATGCGGGCGTGAACGAGCAGGCGGGGATCAATGCGGGTAGTGGTGGTTTCGATATCAACGTGAGGGGGAACACGGACCTGAAGGGCGGCGTGATAACGAGTGCGGCAGACGCAGCACAAAACAGCCTGACAACCGGGACGCTGACGTACAGCGATATCGCAAACCACTCGCACTACGATGCGACGAGCAACGGCATCAGTGCGGGCGTGGGGGTTGCAAATACGGGCAAGGCGGTAGGCCCCGGCTCGGGGTCGAACAGGGGCGGCGTGGCGCCGATGCTGCCGCAGAGCGACAGCGGATCGGCGAGTGCGACCACGCGCAGCGCCGTGAGTGCAGGTGCGATCACTGTGACGGACGGGGCAAACCAGAGGCAGGACGTCGCGAATCTCTCCCGGGACACGACGAACACGAACGGTAGTGTGTCGAAGCTGCCTGACGTAAGCGCCCTGCTGAACCAGCAGGGCGACCGCATGAACGCTGCACAGGCCGCTGGGCAGGCGGTGGCGCAGCGCATCGGGGACTACGCGGATGCGCAGGCCAGGGCGACGGGTGACTCCGCTTGGGCTGAAGGCGGCAGCAAGCGTGCGGAGATGCAGGCGGCGGGCGCGGCGGTCGTAGCGGGTCTGGGCGGCGGCGTGGGCAGTGCTGTCGCGGGTGCAGCAGGCGCGGGTATTGGCTCGAAGATGGGGGGCGAGCTGAACAAGCTCAGTGATTCGATTGCGGCGTCGAACCTGACCGGCGATGCGAACATGAACGCCGCGCTCGGCAACATCGTCGCGAACGTCATCGCGACAGGCGCGGGTGCGGCAGTAGGTGGCGCGGGCGCGTTTGCCAGCTCGACCGTGGATCTTTACAACAGGCAGTTGCATCCAGACGAGCGGCAGTGGGCGAAGGACAATGCAGGCAAGTTCGCGCAGTTTTACGAAGGCCAGACTGGACAGACGATCACGACCGATCAGGCGCAGCAGATGTTGCTGGCCAGCGGCTACAGGCTGGTCGATGCATCGGCCAGCGCGGGACCGGCGCCCGACGGAAACAGATATGCGACGGCGTTTATCAGCCAGAATGCCGGGAGCAATATGCTCCGGGCGACGTCTGCCGAGTACAACAGTCCGTTCATGTACGGCAACAAGGATGGCTCGCGCACGCCAGAACAAAACGCCTTGCCTGGGGCAGTACCGAATCCGAAGGCAGGTCTGGCGATAGCCGGTGGCCTTGTAACGGCAGGGCTCGGCCCGGAACTCGTTGCCGGGCTCGCCTCGATACCAGGGGCACCGATCTTTAGCACAGGCGGGGCGATGGGTTCAGCCGCGCTGGCGTCGGCAAATGGCACGGGTGCAATTAGCGCGGCCATCAGTGCGGGATCGCAGTATGCTCAGACCGGAGATATTAACTGGCTAAATGTGGCTGGTGCGTATGCAACCGGCGTGGCAGGTTCATATGGCGGTCTGGCTCGGAACGTGGTTATCAACGCATTCAGCGGAGCGGCAACCACGGCCATCAACAACTATATGCAAGGCAAGAGCGATAGTGTTGCCGGATCAGCGCTGAGTAGTGGAGTCCTGTCCGGCTTAGGTTATGGAATTGGCAAGGCCGCTGAAAATGGAGTGAATACATTCCTGAAGCCTGGACTAGATTCATCAAACTGGGCTTCGACCGGAGTATGGGCGAGCAGCGGATGGAATCTGTTCAGGCCAAATAGTGCTGGCGTAATTAGCGGCTCGGTGTTGGGTGGCATGGGCCAAGAAGCAACAGGGGCTATGATCCCAACTTCAAATTCGGGCAGCCAAAAGAAATGATTAGATGGCTAATTGGGTTTCTACTGGCTTGGGGGATTTGCCTTTGCGGTGTCTGTGTCGCATGGTTAATCAGCGTATACATCCACTGTGTATTTATGCCGGGATGTCTTGGCCAATTAGACATTCACAGCCTTCTGGTGAGTGTCAATGTTAGGGGCGTACTCGCAAGAGGAACGCTTCTGGCGATTGCAATTACCTTCATAGTCTGGTCTAGAAGAAGGGTGCGATAGCAACAAACCCGGCCTTCAGGCTGGGTTTGCAGTTTGTGGGCATCAGAAGCGCTCAGGCGAGATGGTGAGGCAGTTGTTGCGGTAGTCGAAGGACAGGCGCATGGGTTGCCCGGGTTCAAAGCCCGCGCGTTGCAGGTAGAGGCCGGCGACCTGCGTCGACGGCATAAATCCCGCGGCGGGTGGCGCCAGGCCGTAGTCTGGCGTCGTGCGCAGTGTCACGCAGCGGCTGCTCTGGGGGGCATCTACGGTCAATCCTTGAGCACATGGGCAGGCGGCACAAGTTCGCTAATGCAATCAAGCGTTCTCTTCGCGACAAAAACGGGGACGATTGCTGCTGGAAGCAAGTAGGTGTTCCGCTGGGAAATTCGACCGGGTTGGCTCAATCGGTTGACCCTATGTTTGATCCATTCACCAACCCGTGGTGGAGGATTAGAAACACTTGGGATCAGCTTGGGGAGACGAAAAAATGAACATGGAAATCGGTGCGTTCGTAATTGCTCTTGCGGTTCTGCTGGTTACCTTTCTTCTCTTCGGTAGAAACCTGGAGGATTCGTTTAGAGCGAAGTTTTTATATTGGCTGAAGTCAACGATGACGATGGCGCCGCTGCTGTTTGCTTGGTTTTCCTATAACGAACCGACTGCGTTTGGCGGGATTGGTGCGCTAGTGAGCATCGGCTTGGCAGCCGCATTCCCTTTTGGGCGCTCATACCTTGTTGCGATGTTGTAGCAGCACAAAACTGCTGACCTGTACAACAGGCAGTTGCACAGTGGCACGAGCATTAACACCGACGAACATCAGCTTGCGAAGAAACTTGCAACCCAGGAGAAAAGAAATGATCGAGTCACAATCGACCGTCTTTGTCGGTGAAGACAAGTTCGCTGTTGCGCAGGTCGCGCTCTATATTTTGGCGGTGCTCCAGGTGGTCGCGGCGGTCATGTTGGCGATAGGTGGTGCTTCTATCCCGTTTCCGCAACAGGCAACTTCGATCCAACGCTTTTCAGGAACTGTCAACGCCGTCGTCATGGTTCTTGCCTTCGCTGCCGTCTACTACCTGTTAGCACGGTGCTTGTACCGATGTACGAAACTGGTCTGGCGCATCGCAGTAGGGGCGTTTCTAACGAACCTTGGCATGACCGTTCTGACAATGGTTGCTCAACCCGGCCCAAGTCCGGTAGTGACAGGCTGTCTTTGCTTTGCGGGCATCGTTTCCCTATGGAGAGGGCGTAACGCCGTTAGCGGATAGCTCAACTACGTCGCCGGGTAGCCGGACGTGAACACTCCGGCTCCGTCGTCGACCGGTACAACAAACAACTGCGTCCAGACAACTGCAATGTTTTCCAACAAACATCCCGAGTTTCGCCGTCCATCAGTAGGGCCACGACGCTCCACTTGGCTCGGTCATTTCGCTGAACTGCTCTTTGGTGGAATCGCGAAAGGGACGATGATTATGGCTGTACTGCTGCTTATCGCTCTCGAAGTCCTCAGTGGATCAATGGGCGCGGGAGCGAGCCTAAGCGATCTTCCGGCAACGCGCAGGGGATGGCGAAATCTACTTCTCGTTGTGCTGGTGATGCTCGTGGTCATCGCAGGCGGTATCTATCTATTCGACCCAGTGAGGCGCCAGTCCCATCCCTGAGACAGCTGCGCAGCACGGGATATTCCGTTGAGCACGGGCAAACTCAGACGAGATGGTGACGTGATGCCTGCTTCCCGTTCTCGTATTCTAATCGATCGCGTTGCAGTCGAACTGCACGCCTGATCGTCTTTACGACGATGATGGGTTTCATCGATTATGTGGAGCTGAAAAACGTCCTCTTTGGTTGGAATATGGGGTCGTCAATTGCATCATCGCTAAAGACGCGATTGCAAAGAATTCTCTGGTGTTGAGTCTTCGTCGCCACCATGGGTTTTATCGTATACGTGGTGGTGAAAAACATCTTCTTTGGTTGAAACAACACCCCAGGCCGCAGCCGAGGTGTTGCCTGTAGTCACCAGAGACAAATGAATTTGCAGAATTCGTAGTAACAGCCTCCGCGCACGGGGCGCTATCTCAATAATTAAGGACTCCAAAAGTAACAAGGTATGATTTTCCACACCCCATCGTCACCATGAAGATTCGAAAGAGGTTGGCCGCGCTGCCGCTCACAGCCCTGGCCACACTCGCGCCCAACGTGCCGGCACAAAACCTGGGCGGCATGGAAACCGAGCAGATGCAGCAACAGCGTCTCGACGCGCAGCATCGTGAGGCCACCGTCCAGACACCCGCCGTGGGCTCGGCCGTGCCGCAGGCGCAGGCGTACCCCGAGCTGCCGCAGGAGACGCCTTGTTTCCGCATCGAGACGTTCACGCTCGACGTGCCGCCCGCGCTGTCCGACGCCATACGAAAACAGGGCGCGTCCGCGCTGCCGCAGGACCCGTTCGCCTTCGCGCTCGAGTGGCTCGACCACTACCAGGGGCAATGCATCGGCAAGGCCGGGATGGACGTGCTGGTGAAGGGCCTGCAACAGGCGATCCTCTCGCGCGGCTACATCACCACGCGTGCGCTGATGCCCGAGCAGGACCTGTCCTCGGGCGTCATGAGGTTTGCGCTCGTGCCTGGCGTCGTGCGCCATGTGCGGCTGGCCGATCCGTCGACGTGGGGGACGTGGAAAACGGCATTCCCCACCGGAAGCGGCGCGCTGCTGAACCTGCGCGACCTCGAGCAGGGCCTGGAGCAGATGAAGCGCGTGGCAAGTCAGGATGCCGACATGCAGATCGAGCCAACCGGCGCACCCGGCGAAAGCGATGTGGTCGTGACGCTCAAGCGCGGCAAGCCGTGGACGTTCGTTGCCTCGGTGGACAACTCAGGCACCGACGCCACGGGCAAGTGGCAGGGCAACGTGAGTCTTGGCATCGACAACCCGCTCGGCCTGAACGACATCTTCACGGTAGGCGCGAACCAGGACCTCTCGTTCGCCAACAAGTCACTGGGCTCGCACGGCTTCAATGGCTCGTATTCGGTGCCGTGGGCCTACTGGGCGGCCACGCTCTCGGGCAACACGAACACGTACTACCAGAACATCGCGGGCGTGAACCAGACGTTCGTATCGAGCGGCGATTCGCAGACTGCCGCGCTGCGTCTCGCGCGTGTCATCGCGCGCGGCCAGAACGATGTCCTCGGTGGGTATCTGCAGCTCTCGAAGCGGTTTGGCGACAGCTTTATCGACGACACGACCATCCCCACGCAGGCCCGCAACAACACGTTCCTCGAACTCGGGGTGACCGATCGTCACTACTTCGGCGCGGCGCAGTTCGACGGCACGCTGGCGTATCGCCAGGGCATCGGGGGCTTTGGCGCGACACCCGACCCGTACGCGAACGGTCCTACCTATCGCTTCCACATGGCTGTGCTCGACGACACCCTCTCGGTGCCGTTCGCCGTCGGCTCGCAGCGCTTCGCTTATGTGGGAACCATGCACGGCCAGTTCACCAACGACGCGCTTTTCTATATCGACGACCTGACCATCGGCAGCCGCTACACCGTGCGCGGCTTCGACGGCAATACGATGCTGGCCGCCGAGCGCGGCTTCTACTGGCGCAACGAGGTGCAATGGCCCGTGTTCCAGACGGGGCAGACGCTCTACGCAGGCATCGACTACGGCCACGTGTTCGGGCCGGGCACGGCGTTCCTCGCGGGTACGCAGCTCGCGGGCGCAGTGATCGGCGTCCGCGGCGGCATCCCCGTGAAGTACGCAGGCTTCAGCTATGACCTCTTCATGGGAACGCCAATCTACAAGCCTCGCGGTTTCCCAACGTCACGCGCGACGGTCGGCGTGCAGGCAACCGCACAGTTCTGACAAATCACCCCGTCGTCATGCGCGAGTGGGGCGCGTTCCCCGGTGTTAAGCTACGCCAACACCATCCCCCTCACGACCATGGACTACATCGACAGCCTGCGGATCTTCCGCTCCGTCGTCGAGGCGCGCAGCTTCACGCGCGCCGCGGACATGCACAGCCTCACCACGCCGGTCGTCTCGCGCGCCATCGCGCGCCTCGAAAAGCGGCTTGGTAATCGGCTCTTTCATCGCAGCACGCGCGCGGTGTCGCTCACCGAGGCGGCCGAGCGCTTCTACGAAGGCTGCTGCCGCGTGCTCGACGACCTCGACGCGCTGGAGGCCGACGCCACCGTGCAAACGCGCGAAGCGAGCGGCGTGCTGCGCCTGGTCGCGCACACCACGGCCACGGTCAATCGACTCGTGCCGCTCATCGCCAGCTTCAAGCGCGCGCATCCCAAGGTGACACTCGACGTGATCCTCACCGAGCGCCCCGTTGACCTGATCGCGGACGGCTACGACCTCGGCCTCGTGCTGCCGTTCATGCTCAACAACGAATCGACCGTCACGCGCCTGCTCGAGCGCATTCCTCTCGCGCTCGTCACGACGCCCGCGTATCTCGCAGCGCATGGCACGCCGAAGCATCCCGCGGACCTCGTCGACCACGTGTTCGTACCGATGCCACCTTCCATGCGCAAGCCCGCGATCGCGTTTCGTGTGGACGACGAGGAAGTCGTCGTGCCGTTGCACCACGAAATCGCCTCGAACAACCCCGAGTTCAACCGCGAGATGGTGCTGGAAGGCTTCGGCATCGGCATTCTCCCCGTCGCGCTCGTGAGGGAGGAACTCGAGGCGGGCAAGCTCGTGACGGTGCTCGACGACTTCCCGCTCATCGACTCGCAGATCGAGATTCGCCTCGCCTACACCACGCGCACGTTGCTGCCGGCGAAGGTGCGCGCGTTCATCGACCATGCGACGGCGTTTTTCGACGATGTGACGCACGAGGCGCCCTCCGAAGTGAAGGCTAATTGAAAGCTTGGCCGCGATTATTGTCGCTGCGACCATAATCTGATGCCGCGCGTAAGGCTTGTTCAGGGCCTGATTGGCGACTACTCTGTGCATATGCACATCTACCAGTCACCCGAGCACGACGATTGCTTTGCCGTACGCCAGGCCGCTCGGCATCTGTCGCAGCTTTACGAGCGGCACCTGAGCGCGGCGGGGCTCACGCCCACGCAGTTCAGCATTCTTGGCGCGCTGGGTCGCGCGTCGAGCCTCACGATGGCGGAACTCGGGCGCTCGATGGTGATGGAGCGTACCACGCTCGTGCGGGCCTTGCGGCCGCTGTTACGCGGTGCGCTCGTGGCCGATGCGCCGGACCGCGGCGAACGCCGCCGCCGCCTCGCGCTCACGCAAGTGGGCCGTACGCGGCTCGACGCGGCGCACGAACACTGGCGCGCGGCGCAGGACGAATTCGAGCGCCGCTTTGGCGCACGCCGCGCCGCGTGGCTGCGGCGCGAGTTGTTTCGCATCACTCGGGCGGTTTAGTGTTTTCGATTGAGTTTGTGGGTTGCGTCGCGCTTCTTCCCATCGCGGCGTTTTTTTCATCTTCAGAAGTGTATATGCACAGGTAAACGTCATGTCGAGTCCTTCCACTCCCGTCGCGGCCGAGCCGACGCAAGCGAGAGAGCGTACGCGCATCTCGCGCATGCGTCTCGCGCTAGGCGCGGTCGCTCTCGTGCTGGCGGCTGCCGCCGGCTACTGGTCCTTCGTGCTGCGCTTCGTCGAGAGCACTGACGACGCCTACGTGGGCGGCAACGTCACTGTGATGGCGCCGCGCGTGAGCGGCTTCGTCTCCGAGATTCCCGTGCAGGACAACCAGCGCGTGCACGCGGGCCAGGTGCTGCTGCGTCTCGACTCGCGCGACTACGACGCGAAGCTCGCCCAGGCCAACGCGGAGCTTGCGAGCGCGCGCGCCGCGGTCGACGAGTTGCAGGCGAGGCGCACGTTGCAGGAAGCGGTGATCAACCAGCACCAGGCGGAAGTGCGCGCCTCGAACGCGGAACTCACGCGCAGCGGTCAGGACCAGACGCGCTACCGCGAGCTGGTGAAGGACGACGCGGTCTCCAACCAGCTGGTCGAGCGTGCGGACTCCGACTACGCGAAGGCCCAGGCGTCGGTTGCGCAAAGCGGCGCGGCGGTCCTGGCGGCGCAACGCCAGCTCGACGTACTGGCCGCGCAGATCAACGACGCTCAGGCGCGTGTCGCAACGGCCGAGGCCAACCAGCGCCTCGCGCAACTGAACGTCGAATACACGACGTTGACTGCGCCAGTGGATGGCTACATCGGCAATCGCACGGCGCGGGTGGGCACGCTTGCCAACGTGGGCGCGCCGCTGCTTACCGTGGTGCCCGCCACGGGCCTGTGGGTGGACGCGAATTTCAAGGAAGACCAGTTGAAGAAGATGCACGCGGGCGACCGCGCCGACGTGATGCTCGACGCGGCCAGCGGGACGCTGCACGGCACCGTGGAGAGCCTCGCGCCCGCCACCGGTGCGACCTTCAGCGTGCTGCCGCCCGAGAACGCCACGGGCAACTTCACGAAGATCGTGCAGCGCGTGCCGGTGCGCATCCGCATCGACGCTACTGCGCCGGCGGACCTGCAAGGCGCGCTGCGCCCCGGCCTTTCGGCGACCGTGAAAGTGCATCTCGCGCAAGCGCATTGAAGAGGCTACGACGATGAACGCCACGCACAGCGCCGACCCGACACTCGCCCCGCATCTCCAGCCGATGGCGCAGCGCGCCTTCGCCTTCGCGCTGATGTGTGTCGGCTTCTTCATGGCCACGCTCGACATCCAGATCGTCGCTTCGTCGCTGCGCGACATCGGCGGCGGTCTCTCCGCGAGCCAGGACGAGCTGTCATGGGTGCAAACGGCTTATCTGATTGCCGAGATCATGGTGATTCCCATGTCGGGCTGGCTCTCGAAGGTGTTCTCCACGCGCTGGCTCTTCGTGGCCTCCGCGGTGGGCTTCACCATCACGAGCATGCTGTGCGGCCTCGCCTGGGACATCAACTCGATGATCGTGTTTCGCGGCCTGCAAGGCGCACTCGGCGCGGCGATGATCCCCACCGTGTTCACCACGGCCTTCGTGCTCTTTCCCGGCAAGCAGCGCCTCGTCGCCTCCACGACCATTGGCGCGCTCGCCTCGCTCGCGCCCACGCTCGGGCCCGTGATCGGCGGCTGGATCACTGATCAATGGTCGTGGCATTGGCTGTTCTATCTGAACCTCGTGCCGGGTATTGCGGTGGCCGCGCTGGTGCCGAAGTACGTGAACATCGACAAGCCCGATCTTTCGCTGCTCAAGCGGGGCGACTATCTCGGCATTGCGCTCATGTGCGGCTTTCTCGGCTGTCTCGAATACGTGCTCGAAGAAGGCCCGCGCAAGAACTGGTTCGGCGACGACGTGATCGTTGCCTGTACGTGGATCTCGGCGATCTGCGGCTTTCTCTTCATCGTCCACGCGCTTACGGCGAAGGACCCCATCGTCGATCTGCGCGCGCTGCTCGTACGCAACTTCGGCATTGGCAGTCTGCTTTCGTTTGTCACGGGCATCGGCATTTTCGTGGCCGTTTATCTCACGCCGCTCTTTCTCGCGGAAGTGCGCGGCTATAGTTCGCTGCAAATCGGTTTGTCGCTGCTTTCGGTGGGTGTGTTCCAGTTGCTCGCGCTTGGCGTTTATGCCTTCGCCACGCGCTATTTCAGCATGCGCGCGCTCATGCTGTTCGGGCTGATCTGCTTCGGGCTCGGCTGCTACCTGTATGTGCCGCTTACGCACGACTGGGGCTGGCAGCAGTTTCTCGTGCCGCAGGCGCTGCGCGGCATTGGCCAGCAATTCGCCATTCCGCCCATTGTCACGATGTCACTCGGCTCGCTGCCGCCTTCGCGGCTCAAGTCGGCAAGCGGTCTGTTCAACCTCATGCGCAATCTGGGCGGCGCGATCGGCATTGCCGTGAGCGCGACGATGCTCAACGACCGGCTCAACTTCCACTATCTGCGCCTGAACGAGAGCGTGACCGGCGGCGCGCCGCAGGTGCAGTTGCTGCTGGCGGGCCGCACCGCATATTGGTCGTCCGTGGCGGGCAATGCCGTCGATGCCGCGGAAGCGGGGCTCGCGCAACTGCACGCACTGGTTCTGCGCGAAGCGCTCGTAATGACGTTCTCCGATACGTTCTTCGTGCTCTCGCTTTGCTTCCTGGTCGCCATTGCGAGCGTGGCGTTCTCCAAGCCGATTTCACTGGGTGGCCCGCCGCCCGACGCCCATTGAGGTGACCCATGAAAACCCCTGAACGCTCATCGACTCCCATGCGCCTCGTACTCTCGCTGCTTTCCGCTGCCGTGCTCGCCGCGTGCGCGGTGCAGCCCGCGCAGCATCCCGATCTGCCCGCCACGGTGCACGAAACGGCGCCGATGGCATGGCGCATCGACGCGCCGCAGGACGCCATCGAAGCGCGCGCCTGGTGGGCGCAATTCGGCGATCCGACGCTCGATACGCTGCTAGCCACGGTGCTCGAAGGCAACCTCGACTTGCAGGCTGCCGCCGAACGCGTGAAGCAGGCGCAATCGATCACGACGCAAAAGCACGCAGCGCTGCTGCCGCAACTCGACTTCACCGCGCATGGCGCTTATACGCGGCAGAACACGCCGCCGCCGCTCGGCTATGTGAAGCAGGCGGGCGCGGGCCTCGCGTTGAGCTGGTCGCCCGACGTGTTCGGCGGCGAGCGGCTCGACCTGCTCGCGGCGCAAGCGAATCTCGTGGGCCAGAAGCATGCGCTCGATGCGGTGCGTCTCGCGCTCGCGGCGAATACGGCCTCGGCGTACGTCGATCTGCGCTATGCGCAGGCAGAGTTGAAGATCCTTCAGGACAACCTGGAGATTCGCAAGCGTACCTTGCTGCTCACGCAAGACCGCCTGAAATACGGCCTCTCCACGCAACTGGACGTGGCGCGCGCGCAAACGCAGCTAAGCGAGCTGCAAGCGCGCGTTCCGCGTGCGCAGGCGAGCATCGATCATCAGTTGAACCTGATCGCCGTGTATACGGGGCGCACGCCGGAGTCCGTGGCACAACTCGCGCTCGCGCAAACGGCGCCCATTCCCGGTGTCCCCACGAGCGTGCCGCAGACGCTGCCCTCCGAAGCGCTGCTGCGCCGCCCCGACGTGCAGGCCGCCTACGCGACCGTGCAGCAGCGCGCGGCGGAAGTGGGGGTGGCGCGCGCCGAGCGTTATCCGAAGTTCACGCTCAATCTCACGGATGGTATTCTCGCGGCGTCCTATCTCGGCATGCCCACGCTTACGGATAACCTCTTTAGCGCGGCGATCGGCGCGACGAGTCCGATCTTCAACGCGGGGCGCATCACGGCCGACATCGACCAGAGCGAGAGCCGCATGCGCGAGTCGCAATTGAATCTGCAGGAGACCATGCTGCAGGCTTTGCGCGAAGTGGAAGACAGCCGCAGCGATCTCGTGAGCACGGCGAGCCAGACGCAGCAGTTGAACGACGCGCTGGCTTCATCGGCGCAATCGCTCAAGCTGGCCAACCAGCTGTACAAGGGCGGCGCCGCGGACTTTCTCGACGTACTGAGCGCGCAGCAAACCTTGCTCGCCGATCAGGACCTGCTCAACGACGCGCAGCGCGAGCGCGCGCTCGCGGCGGTGGCGCTCTACCGGTCGCTGGGCGGCGGCTGGAGCCAGAGCGGCGATGTGGTGCTCGCGCAGGAAACGCCGGCGCACGGCGGCTAAACGGCACGGACAGAACCGTGACCTTGCGCTCAAGCGCCGGAAGCCGCCTCGCGAGCCAGCGAGCGCCACTGTGCGGGCGTCATGCCCACGTGGCGCTTGAAGCCGCGCTGGAACGCGGCGTCCGACTGGTAGCCGACGAACTCGCCGATCTCGGCCACGCTATCGTTGCTTTGCGCGAGCATGCGGCCCGCGAGTGTCATGCGGATATCGGTGAGCACGTCGGCGGCCGAGCGGCCGATGGCCTCGTCGAAGTGCCGCGCGAACGTCGCACGCGACATGTGGCAAAGCTCGGCAAGCTCGGGCAGCGTCCAGGACTTGCCGGGCGCTTCGAACATGGCGTCGATGGCGGGTTGCAGGCGCGGCCGCTGCGCGAGCGCGAGCAGGCCGCGCGGCGGGGCGTCGCCGGCGCTGGCGTAGCGCAGCGTGAGCCCGAAGAGCGCGCCGGAAAGATGGTTCACGAGCGACTCGCTGCCCGGCGCCGCCTCATACGCTTCGTCGCGCAACAGCGCGATCAGGCGCACGAGACGTTCGGGTGCTTCCGTGCGGTCCCGAGCGCTATGCACGACGAGGCGCGCAGGCAGATTCTCGCGCAGCAGGCGCTGCGGCACGGCAGGCAGCAGGAAACGGCCGCACAGGACGTCGGCGATGGCGCCGTCGCCCACATTCGTTTCGATGCTCACGCCGTTTTCCATGCGTTTGGCGACGGCGGCGGGCGCCGCGCCGCTGCCGTCGTGCAGCACGTGCGCGCTGCCCGAGGGAAACAGCACGATGTCGCCCGCATGGAGCGCGACGGGCGCACCGTGCGCATCCTCGACGATGGCGCGCCCCGCAAGCAGTACGTGATAACGGATCTCGCGCGCCTTCGCAGCGGGATCATCGATGCGCCAGGGCGCGCCGAAATGGCAGCGCACGTCGAGGCGGCCGGCAACGGGCATCAGCGCGAGAAGGCGGCTCAGCAGATCCATGGTGGGCGAGTGAGACGATTGAGCATGAAGTCGCGCCATTCTGGCATTAAAAGCGCGACGGTGCGCGACTAGACTGCATCCATGCCATCGACGATGGCAGCGCGACACCGACACCGACACCCGCTCGCGACCATGCAACGTTAAAGGAGCAAAACATGTCCCGTCTTTCCGCCATCAAGCCTGAAGCCGCCACCGGCGCCGCCGCTGAAATCTTTGCAAAGATCCGCAAGGCCGTAGGCAAGGTGCCCAACGCCTACGCCACCATCGGCACGCATAGCCCCGAAGCGCTGGGCGCGCTGCTCAACATGGAGGCCGTGATTTCGGCCGGCACGCTGTCGAAGCCCGATATCGAAGCGATCAAGCTCGCGGTGAGCGAAGTGGCGGGTTGTGATTACTGTCTCGCCGCGCACACGCTGGCGGGCAAGTTCGCCGGGCTCGCGCCGGAAACGATGAAGGCGGTCCGCGCAGGCGAAGCGACCGGCGACGCAAAGCGCGACGCGCTCGTGCACTTCGTCCGCGTGCTGGTGACCACGCACGGCACGCTGCTTGAAGCGGAAGTAAGCGCGATTCGCGAAGCCGGTTATACCGAGCGCCAGATCGTGGAAATTGCGCTCGCCGTGACGTCGATTACGTTCACGAACCTCGTGAACCGCATCAACGATACGACGCTGGATTTCCCGGCCGCACCGTAACGTAGCGGCAACGGTTTTACCACCCCGCGTGCGCTGGACACGACATCAATCGTGCCAGCGCACGCGAGTGCTTGTTCCACAAAAGCGTTTGAAAGTGTGCATACGCATACATAGAATGTAGATGGAACGGCGCATATGAAAGGAGAGTCGACCATGAGTACACGCGAGATCGTTTTGTGCCAGCCGGTGCGTACGGCAATTGGCGGATTCAACGGTGCGTTCAAGGGCGTGCCGGCTACGGAGCTAGGCGCGGCGGCGGTGCGCGAAACGCTCGCGCGCGCGAAGCTCGACCCGGCGCGGCTCGGCTCCGTGGTGCTCGGCAACGTGATCCAGGCAGGCAACAAGATGAATCCCGCGCGGCAGGCCGAGCTTGGCGGCGGCGTGCCGGTTCAGGTGCCCGCGCTCACGGTGAATCGCGTATGCGGCTCCGGCGCGCAAGCTGTTGCGAGCGCCGCGCAGGAGGTGATGCTGGGTCTTGCCGACGTCGCGCTCGCGGGCGGCATGGAGAACATGGACCGCGCGCCGTATTTGCTGGACGGCGGCCGCTGGGGCTATCGCATGGGCAACGCCGAGATTCACGACAGCATGCTGCGCGACGGCCTCGTCGATGCGTTTTCGGGCCAGCATTCGGGCTGGCATACGGAAGACCTCGTGACGCGGGCCGCGCTCACGCGCGCAGAGCAGGACAACTGGGCCGCGCGTTCGCAGCAGCGCTTTGCTGCCGCCCAAGCGGCGGGACGCTTCAGGGAAGAAATCGTCGCGGTGGAAGTGAAGGGCAAGAAGGGCATGGAGCGCATCGATACCGACGAGGCGCCGCGTCCCGAGACGACGCTCGAAGGGCTCGCGAAACTGCGTCCCGCGTTTCGCCCGGACGGCACGATCACGGCGGGCAACGCGCCCGGCCTGAACAGCGCGGCGAGCGCCATGCTCGTGGCGGAGCGCGGCTTCGCCGAAGCCGAGGGGCTCTCGCCGATGGTCAAGCTCGTGGCGTGGGGCGTCGCGGCGGTGGAGCCGGGCCTGTTCGGCCTTGGCCCCGTGCCCGCCGTGCAACTCGCGCTGGGGCGCGCCGGCTGGTCGCTGGCCGACGTCGAGCGCTTCGAGATCAACGAGGCATTCGCGGCAGTGCCGCTCGCGGTCATAAAGCAACTTGGCATTCCCGAGGACATCGTGAACGTGGAAGGCGGCGCGATCGCGCATGGCCACCCCATCGGCGCGACGGGCGCGATTCTCACCACGCGCCTCGCATGGTCGATGCAG
Organism: Paraburkholderia sp. CNPSo 3076; assembly: GCF_026343935.1. NCBI lineage: Bacteria > Pseudomonadati > Pseudomonadota > Betaproteobacteria > Burkholderiales > Burkholderiaceae > Paraburkholderia > Paraburkholderia sp. CNPSo 3076. The sequence continues at coordinate 17,127 of NZ_JAPMAL010000028.1, forward strand.
CGCGACGGGCTGCGTCGCGGCGTCGTGACGCTTTGCATCGGCGGTGGCCAGGGTATCGCGCTCGCGCTCGAGAAAGTATGATGGCCGGGCTACGTGAGGCGAATTGGACTGGGATACAGGCGGGGAATACGATGACGAAGCGGATCACACGCGAGGAATGCAACTGTTTTGCGCTGCGGCAGGCCGCGCGTTTCGTCACGCAGTTGTACGAGCGGCACCTCTCGCAGGCCGACGTGACGGCCGCGCAGTTCACCATCCTCTCTCGCCTCGCGGGCCGGCCCGACGCCACGGCCGCCGAACTCTCCGACGACCTCGTGATGGACCGCACGACGCTCGTGCGGGCGCTCAAGCCGTTGCAGCGCGACGGCCTCGTGCTCACGGCGGCGGCCGAACACGACACGCGTACGCTGGTCTACCGGCTCTCGGCCGCGGGCTTGCGCCGCTACGACAAGGCGCATGCGTTATGGCTCGACGCGCAGGCCGAGTTCGAGCAGCACATGAAGCGCGACCGCGCGAAGGCGCTGCGCACCGAGCTGTTTGCCCTGACGAAGGCCGCCGCGGGCTGACGCGACACTTACGCAAACACACATTTCGTAAGCTCTCCGGGTAAGGCGGCCACGCCGGCGATCAGATCTGGCGCGAAAATGGCATCATGAGAATTCCAGGAGTCTGACGCTCTGCCGCCGGGTTCTCATGAGACGATATCGACCGCCGCCGCCCAATTTTTTGCGTGACCACGCGCATCCAGCCTGGCGCGATATCGCGTTGACCACGCTGCCCGTGGCCCTGTTCTGCGCGGTGGTGGTCGGTCTTGTCTTCTGGCTAGTCGACCCGGCGCCGCCGCACACGATCACGATCAGCGCGGGCCCCGCCGACAGCTCCTTCATGCAGATGGCGCAAGCCTACCGCACGATCCTCGCGCGCAACGGCGTGAAGCTCAAAATCCTCGAATCGGACGGCTCGGTGCAGAACCTGCAGCGCCTGCTCGATCCGAAGCAACGTGTGGACCTCGCATTCGTGCAGGGCGGCGTCGCCGACGGCGAAGACACACGCTCGCTCATGTCGCTCGGCAGCGTGGCCTATTTGCCCATCGTCGTTTTCTATCGCGGCTCGGGCCTCACGCGGCTCACCGAACTCGACGGCAAGCGCATCGCCATTGGCCGCGTGGGCAGCGGCACGCGCGAGCTTGCGCTCAAGCTGCTCTCCGCGAACGGCATCGACCCCGGCGGCGACTCCACTTTCCTGCCGCTCGACGGCATGGACGCGGCCACGGCGCTCGTCTCCGGCCGCGTCGAGGCGGCGATGCTGAGCGGCGACTCGACCACGCGTGGGCTCATGCTGCGTTTGCTCGACATCCCCGGCATCTCGGTCATGAGCTTCGACGAAGCGGCCGCCTATACGCGGCTCTTTCCGTATCTGGAGAACGTCGACCTGCCGCCGGGCGTGCTCGATCTGCGCAGGCGCCAGCCACGCGAAACGGTGCACCTGATCGGCCCGACCGTCGAACTCGTCGCGCGCGATACGCTGCACCCCGCGCTCTCCGATCTGCTCATCGAAGCGGCGGGCGAGGTGAACGGCGCGCCCGGACTCCTGCAGCGCGAGGGCCAGTTTCCGAGCCCGGCGGTGCACGACTTTCGCGTGAGCGAGGACGCCACGCGCTACTACAAGTCGGGCAAGAGTTTTCTCTATCGCGCGCTGCCGTTCTGGCTTGCGAGCGTGACGGACCGCCTGCTCGTGCTGCTGCTGCCTCTGGCCGTGCTCGTGATTCCCGCGTTGCGCACGATACCGGCGCTGTATCGCTGGCGCGTGCGCTCGCGCATTTATCGCTATTACGGCGCGCTCATCGCCATCGAGCGCGACGCGCTCAAGCATACGAACGAAGAACAGCGGCGCGCGCTGGTCGAAGAACTCGACGAGATCGAGCGCTCGCTCAATACCCTGCGCATGCCGCTCGCGTTCGCCGATGCGTTTTACGTGTTGCGCGAACACGTGGGTTTCGTGCGTATGCACTTGAATGCCGGCGAGTCGCAATCGCACTCCAGCGCGGTCTAATTCGTATTCACGATATTGTTACGCTCAACGTAGTTTCCGTCTCGTTGATGCACGTCGCTTAATCGCAGTGTTGCAACACTTCTTCGGTTGACACTGCGAGTCTCGTCCCTTTATTTTTTGTAGCCACGCCGTCGCGGCTTCGAGACGGTGAGGATCGCTTGAGGTTTGCGAATGTTCGATCCCTGCGCGTATCAGAACCATTGTTTGTAACCGGGAGGACCATAACGTGAAAACATCCGGTGCAAGCCAGCGCCTTGCCTGGCTCGTGTGTGCCACACTTGCGGGCGCGCCGCTCTTCGTGGGGCCGCTTGGGCCCACTGCCGCGCTTGCGCAGAACGCAGCGCATCTCTCGAACCAGCAGCTCGATTCGCTCACCGCGCCCATCGCGCTCTATCCCGACGCGTTGCTCGCGCAGGTGCTCATGGCCGCCACGTTCCCGCAAGACGTGTCCGCCGCTGCCGCGTGGACGAAGTCCAACCCGAACCTCAAGGGCGACGACGCCGTGAAGGCAGTGGCCTCCCAGCCGTGGGACCCGAGCGTGCAGTCGCTCGTGGCGTTCCCGCAGGTGCTCGAAACCATGGCTTCGAAGCCCGACTGGGTCCAGCAGATCGGCAACGCGTTTCTCGCGCAGCCCAACGACGTGATGGACTCGGTGCAGCGCCTGCGCGTGCAGGCGCAGAAGGCGGGCAACCTCAAGTCCAACGAGCAGCAGAAGGTCGTGGTCCAGCCGGCCTCGAGCACCTCGACTACGCAGACCATCGTAATCGAGCCTGCGAATCCGCAGGTGGTGTACGTGCCGACCTATAACCCCACGGTGGTTTATGGCGTGTGGCCGTATCCGGCCTATCCGCCCGTGTACATGCCGCCGCCTCCGGGTTACGCCATTGCGTCGGGTTTCGTCGGCGGGCTCGCGTTCGGCGCGGGCATCGCGGTCGCGAACTCGTTGTGGGGCGGCTTCAACTGGAACAACCATGACGTGAACATCAACGTCAATCGCTACAACAACATCAACGTCAACAACCGCATCAACTCGGCCAACGGCACGGCGAACTGGAATCGCAACGCCAATGTCGAGCGCCGCCAGAACTACAACAACGCGAACCTGAACGGCCAGCGCAACCAGTACCGGGGCTACGACCAGTCGCGCACGCAGGCCATGCAGACCCTGCAGAATCGCACTGGCCAGAACATGAGCGGCAATGCCCAGCAGAGACTCCAGGGCATCCAGGAAGGCGGGCGGCCGAATGCCAACGGCGGCAACGGGCCGAACGGCAATCGCGGCAACGAGCTCAACAATCGCGCGCAAAACGGCGCGCAAAACGCAAACCGCGGGAACGATCTCAACAACCGGGCGCAGAGCACGAATCGCGACAACGCGTTACGCGGCGCGGGCGACGGCGCCAATGCGCGCCTCGAACAACAACGCGGCCAGCAAAGCCGCGCAGCGTTCCAGACCCGTGGCAGCGCCAACGGCGGCGGTGGCGGAGGCGGAGGCGGCTTCCATGGTGGTGGCGGCGGCGGGTTCGGCGGTGGCGGCGGGGGTGGCGGACGTCACATCGGCCGTCGATAACGTTGAATATCATGAGGAGTCTAAAAATGATCCGCATTTCCGCACGCCGCCTGCCGCACGACTACGCACTCGCGCTCGCTACGGCACTCGTGCTCTTTGGCGCGCCCGCGCTGCTGCCGGCCCAGTTCGGCGGTGCCACCGTCTACGCGCAAGCCGTCTTCGCCACGCCCGAAGCCGCCGCGAACGCATTCACCGACGCACTCGCGACCAACGACCAGGGCGCCATGAAGCATGTGCTCGGCAACGATTTCACCGCGTTCATCCCGACGCAAAACATCGGCCAGGACGATATCGACGACTACCTTGGCGCCTGGGCGAAGGGTCATCGCGTCGTCCCCGACGCCACGCCAGTTGCCGGCAAGGCCAGCGCTCACGTCGAGGTGGGCGATAGCGGCTGGACGCTGCCCATCCCCATCGTGCAGTCGGGCAAGGGCTGGCATTTCGACCCGCGTGAAGGCGCGAGCGAAATTCTCACGCGCCGCATTGGCCGCAACGAGCGTGCTGCCATGCTCACCTCGCTCGCCTACGTCGACGCGCAGAACGACTATCGCAAGCTCACGCAGCACTATGCGCAGCGCCTCGTAAGCACGCCGGGCACGCACGACGGTTTGTACTGGCCGGTCGAGCCGGGCGAGACCGAAAGTCCGCTCGGACCGCTCGCGGCAGCCATGCCGGGCAACGCGAAGATCACGCCGACCGAGGGGTATCACGGCTATCACTTCCGCGTTCTCACCGCGCAGGGGCCGCATGCCAGCGGTGGTGCGCGCAGCTATCTCGAGAGCGGGGACCTAAGCGGCGGTTTTGCGCTCGTGGCCTGGCCGGCGCAATACGGCAAGACCGGTGTGATGAGCTTCATCATCAATCAGGACGGCCAGCTTTATCAGAAGAACCTCGGGCCCAACGGCGCGCACACGGCAGCGGCGATCAAGGCATTCGATCCCGACTCGTCCTGGCAGGCCACCAAACCCTGATCGGCGATCCGCCGTCCGTCGGACGGCATGACTGCTGATGTCGCTCTCTGACGGACGCTTCACACTGAATTCGGGCACAATCAAGCCACGGCGACGTGGCTGTCGCCCGATGCGGGCTTTGGCCAACGGAAGCGGAGAGGTCGGGCATGTGGCTTGCTCAATCTTCCCCGCACTCTCATTCGTGTGGAGATAACCAAATGCAACGACGCAACTTCATGCTAACGGCGGCGGTGACCCTTGCCTCGGGCGGTCTCACGCTCGCGGGCTGCACCACCACGACGAATTCGAATTCCACGGCGTCGCAGAATATGTCCAAGCGGCAGTCGATCGACGCGTCCGTGGACGGCACCCTCTCGCGGCTGTTTTCGACCGTGAAAGGCTCGCATGAGCTGCTCGCGAAGTCGCGCGGCGTGCTGGTGTTCCCCGAAGTGCTGCAGGCCGGCTTCATCGTCGGCGCGCAGTATGGCGAGGGCGCGTTGCGCGTGGGCGGCGCTTCGGTCGGCTACTACAGCACCGTGTCGGGCTCGTTGGGCCTGCAGGCCGGCGCGCAGTCGAAGGCGCTCATCTTCGCCTTCATGACGCAGGACTCGCTCGACAAATTCCGCGCGACGGACGGCTGGGCGGCGGGCGCCGACGCCTCGGTCGCGCTCGTGACCGTGGGCGCGAACGGCGTTGTCGACACCAACACGGCCACGCACCCGGTGGAAGTCTTCGTGCTGACCAACGCGGGCTTGATGGCCGACGTCTCGCTGGCGGGCACCAAGGTCACGCGTCTGAACATCTGATAAGGCGCGCTCCGGTAAAAAGCGCCGGATCATGTAAAAAGGGCAAGGCGATCAAGCCTTGCCCTTCGTCATTTCTGCGCGGCCCGAACCGGTGGTGCCGCGTACGGCCTCAGCAGCCCGTATTCTTCACACGCTCGACTTCGAGGCCGAACAACGGGCGCAGCTTCGTGCCGAGCACATTGCCGGCGAACGCGCACACGAGCCAGAGCCAGCCGTGCAGGCTGCCTGAGACGATGCCGCTGAAATACGCGCCGATATTGCAGCCGTAAGCGAGGCGCGCGCCATAGCCGAGCAGCAGCCCGCCGATCAGGGCCGCCACGAGCGAGCGCAGCGGAATGCGCCACACCGGCGCGTAGCGGCCCGCGAGCGAGGCCGCGGCCATGGCGCCAAACACGATGCCGATGTCCATGACCGTGGTGACGTCGTGGCTCGCCGGCGCGGCGAGCGCGGCGGCGTTCGGGCCGGCCATCCAGTACTTCCAGCTCGCCACGTCGATGCCAAGCGGTGCGAAGCCTTTCGCGCCCCACAGCGCGAACGCCGAGGTCACGCCCCAGGGCCGGCCTGAGAGCGCGAGCGTCGCGAAATTCAGGATCGCGAGCGCCACCGCGCCAGCGAGCAGTGGCCACGGGCCATACAGCCACGGCGAGGTGTGCGGCGCGCGCGCCTCGTTGACGAGGCGGCCGTGGCGGCGCTTCTCGACGACCACGGTGAGCGCGGCGATGAGCGCGAACACCACGAGGTTGAGCGCAATGGCGGGCGCGGCGCCGAGCGCGTTCACGAACGAGAACGGCTTCAATTGCGGCATCGACGTCCAGAACGGCATGTGCGCCGTGGCGACCACGGAGCCCACGATAAAGGCGATGAGCGTCACGACCATGCGGGTGCTGCCGCCACCGACGGTATAGAGCGTGCCCGAGGCGCAGCCGCCGCCCAACTGCATGCCCACGCCGAACATGAACGCGCCGACGATGACCGACGTGCCCGCAGGCGAAACGAGTCCCGTGACCGGATGGCCGAACAGCGAACCTGCCGCGAGGGCGGGGAAGAACAGCAGCACGCCGATCGCAAGCATGACCATCTGCGCGCGCAGGCCGGCGCCGCGCCCGTCGGCGATGAATACGCGCCACGCCGAGGTGAAGCCGAACGCCGCGTGATAGAGCGTCATACCGAGCAGCGCGCCGACCACGTAGAGCGCCGCCTGACGTCCGCTCACGGTCTGCGCGAGATACACCGCACCGAGCGCGACGAGCAACAGCGCGATGCCTAGCGGCCTGGGATTAATGGAATCAAGTCGGCGCGGCGCGCGCGCGAACGGCGTGGAGAGGTCGGACATGGGAGCGGGGCAGCCTGGAAGACCGCCAGGAAAAACAATCGGCGAAAGCAAAACGATAGCACGAATCGCAAATCGGTCTGGCCGAGCCCCCGGGCCGGCTTTTCGCGACTCGCGCGGGGCCATGAGAAATCGCCGCAAACCCCGTCCAGACGGCGCTTTCCCAGACAGTGGGACGAACCGGCGCTAACCCTCGCGTAGCCCTGCGGTCATCATGGATTTCCCCTATTTAGCGCCGCGCGCAGTGTGCCGTTACGCGAGACGAGGTGCGAAGGCGCGTCGGGCCGCGCGGATTCGCACTGGCTGGAAGATAAAAAACGCAACGGAGACCTCATGCTGGGAAACATCACCATTCGCCGCGGGCTAACGCTCGTCATCGGTATCTTCGTCGCGTTTCTGCTGACGGTGATCGGCGTGTCGTATGGCGCGCTCAAGATCACCAACGACAGCCTGCACGACGCCCAGCGCAGCGCGCAGTCGCTCGACGCCCTCAAGACCAGTTCGGAACGCCTGCTCCAGGTGCGCCTCGCGCTTGGCGGCTACGAGACGCTCTTCAGCGTCGGCAAGGCCACGGACGGCTTGCTCGACAAGGCGCACCAGGTGCTCGTGAATTCGAACAAGGAGTTCGCGCTCTACAGCGCCGGTCCGTTCGACGACCCCGAAGAGGCGCGCCTCGCCCAGGGCGTAAGCAGTGCGCGCGAGGCGCTCGTCTCGCAGGCGCTCGAGCCCGAGTACAAGTCGCTCGTCGACAACGATTTCAACACCTTCCGCACGATCCAGGGCGAAACCGCCGACCGCTACTACGGCGCCTACGCGAAGGCGATCGACGCGCTCGAGAGCTGGCAGGCCGCGCGCCAGCAGCAGGACGCCGACACCGCCGCGCAGCGCTTTCGCCTTTCGCTCATCGTGTTCGGTCTGATCGGCGTGGTGGGCGTGGCGATTGGCGTGTTCGCGCGCGTGGGGCTCGCCGCCGCCGTAGTCAAGCCGGTGAACCATGCGATTCGCCATTTCGAGCGCATCGCCGCGGGCGACCTCACGGTGGACGTGCGGGTGCGCTCGAAGAACGAAATGGGCCAACTGCTGGGCGCGCTGCAGACCATGCGCGACGGCCTCGTGGGCACCGTCTCGCGCGTGCGCGGCAGCACGCACGAAATCACGCAGGGCGCGAAGCAGATCGCGTCGGGCAACGTCGATCTCTCGGACCGCACCGCGCAGCAGGCGGCGGCGCTAGAAGAAACGGCGGCGAGCATCGAGGAGCTTTCGGCGGCGGTGCGCCAGAACACGGACGGCGCGAAGGAGGCGAGCGGGCTCGCCCAGAGCGCGCTCGAAACGGTCACGCGCGGCGCCGACGTGGTGGCCCGCGTGAACGCGACGATGAGCGACATCACGGCCTCGTCGCAGAAGGTGGAGGAGATCACCGGCATCATCGAGGGCATTGCGTTCCAGACCAACATCCTCGCGCTCAATGCGGCGGTGGAGGCGGCGCGCGCGGGCGAGCAGGGCCGCGGCTTCGCGGTCGTGGCGAGCGAGGTGCGCAGTCTCGCGCAGCGCTCCGGCACGGCGGCCAAGGAGATCAAGGAGCTGATCGCGGCCTCGGCGGCGACTGTCAGTGCGGGCGCGCGCCTCGTGGAAGACGCGCGCCGCACCATGGACGAGGCGCGCAGTGCGGTGGCGCGCGTGAGCAGGATCATGACCGAGATCGAGACCGCGACGCACGAGCAGAGCGATGGCATCGAGCAGGTGAACCGCGCGATTGCGCAGATCGACGAGGTCACGCAGCGCAATGCGGCGCTCGTGGAGGAGGCGGCGGCGGCCGCGCAGTCGCTCGAATCGCAGGCCGATTTGCTGCGCGAGGCCGTAGCGGTGTTCAACCTGGGTGGCGCGGGGCAGGCAGGTGCGCGCCCGGCGCATGCCGCTGCGGCGGACACGCGCGCAGGCCGCGGGGGGGCGCGGGCGCTGGCCTGAGCCAGCCATTGCGGGTTGTCCTTGCTGTTGCAAGGACAACTTTCGGCGGTTTTAACCTGAGGTTATACCCCGCGCGCAATTCGCAATTGAGTTCCCCATCGTTCCCGGCGAGACTGGCGGCATAGGCCGTCAGGGTTTGGCCGTCAGCGAAAGAGAACAACGGATCATGCGAGTTTGTGTTTTGGGCGGTGGGGTGATTGGCGTGAGCACGGCGTACGCGCTCGCACGCGATGGACACGAGGTCACGCTCGTCGAACGCCATGCCGACGTGGCGCGCGAAACGAGCCACGCCAATGGCGGCCAGCTCAGCTACAGCTACGTCGCGCCGCTCGCGGACCCCTCCGTGCTGCCCAAGCTGCCGCAATGGCTCTTCTCGCGCGACGCCGCGCTGCGTTTCGTGCCGCGGCTCGATCCGCACCAATGGCGCTGGTGCGCCGCATTCCTGCGTGCGTGCACGCGCGCACGCAGCCGCGCGACCACGGCCGAACTGCTCGGCCTCGGCTTTTTGAGCCAGCGTCTCATGCACGAGGTGGTCGAGCGCGAAGCGCTTTCATTCGACTACGTGCGCAACGGCAAGCTCGTGGTGTATCGCGACGAGGAAGGTTTTGCGGGCGCACGCCGGCAGGCGCAATACCAGGCGAACCTGGGCTGCGTGCAGCACGCGCTCGACGGCGCGGCGTGCGTCGCGCTCGAACCTGCGCTCGCGCATATCGGCGCAGGGATCGTGGGCGGCATTCACACGCCTGGCGAAGAGGCCGCCGACTGCGATCAGTTCACGCGCGGCCTCGCACGCGCGGCGCAGCGCGACGGCGTGACTCTGCAACTTGACACCGAGTTTTCCGGACTGCGAACGAAAGGGCCGCGGGTGCTCGCCGCGCAGACCTCGCGGGGCGACATCGAAGCCGACGCCTTCGTGGTGTGCCTCGGTTTCCAGAGCCAGCCGATGCTCGCCTCGCTCGGCGTGCACGTGCCCGTGTATCCGCTCAAGGGCTACAGCCTCACGCTCCCCAACGCGAATGCGCAGGGCGCGCCGCGCGTCTCGGTCACGGATGCGCATCACAAGGTCGTCTATGCCCCGCTCGGCGAGCGCCTGCGCATTGCGGGCATGGTCGATCTCACGGGCATGAACCCGCACGCCGACGATGCCCGCATCGCGCTGCTCACGCGCCAGGCGCGCGAAACCTTCCCCGACGCCGGCGACTACGAAGCCATTCAGACGTGGACCGGCATGCGTCCCGCCACGCCGGACAGCAAGCCTGTGATTGGAGCCACGCACTTTCGCAACCTGTGGCTCAACACGGGGCACGGCGCGCTCGGCTTCACGCTCGCGCCAGGCAGCGCGCAACTGCTCGCCGATCTGCTGGCGGCGCGCGAGTTGCCGATCAACGGCGACGCCTTCGCGCCGGGCCGCTGACCTCGCTCACTGATTTATCAACGAGGCGTTACTGCAGCGTCGCGCCTTCCTCGCGCACGACCACGCTCGTGCGTCCGTCGATGCTCACCGGCACTTCGCCGCGCACGGTCGCGCGCCGGACGATGCGTCGCGCGTCGCCGTAGTCGTTGAGCGCGTAGTGCTGCGTGGCGCGGTTGTCCCAGATCGCGACGTCGCCTTCCTGCCAGTTCCAGCGCACTGTGTTTTCGAGCCGCGTGACATGCTCGTGGAACACCTGCAGCAGGTGCGCCGAATCGAAAGACGATAGACCCTTGAGCCGCTGCACGAAGTGGCCGAGCACGAGCGTGCGCTCGCCCGTTTCCGGATGCACGCGTACCACGGGATGTTCGGTTTCGTAGAGCTTCGACGTGAAGACTTCGCGGTAACGCTTGAGCTGCGCGCTGTCCGCGTTCGTATGCGTGGACGCGTAGTCGTAGGCGTTGGTGTGGAGTGCCCAGAGCGTGTCGGCGAGCGCGCGCAGCGGCTCGGGCAGTTGCGCGTACGCGGCGGCCGTATTGGCCCACACCGTGTCGCCGCCAAACGGCGGTATCACCACGGCGCGCAGGATCGAGACTTTCGGGTAGGCGTCGACGAAGGTGACGTCGGTGTGCCACGAGTTGGCGCGCGCGCCGTGCAGCGAATCGAGTTCCAGCAGGCTGCCGCCTTCCACCGAGGGCACCGTGGGGTGCGCGACCGTTTCGCCGAAGCGCCGCGCGAAGGCTTCCTGTGCGGTATCGTCGAGATGCTGCTGGCCACGGAAGAACAGCACTTTGTGACGCAGCAGGGCGGCGTTGATCGCGTCGAACGTGGCGCTGTCGAGATCGGCGTGAAGGCGCACACCGTCGATGCGCGCGCCAATGCGGCCCGCGACCTGATGGAGGTCGAGTGCGATATCGGCGTGTTGCTTTGTGCCGGCATGCAAATGTGCGGACGGAACGGAAACGGCGGGGCGCTGCGTGTGAACGTCGGACATCGAAAGTCTCCTCGGCTGGACGTGGAACGCCCATTCAAGCAGGCTTGCGCCGCGAGAAGAACTGACGATTTCTGCGAAGCTATGCGCGCGGTGGCGCGCTATGGATAGCTGCGCGCGTGATTAGCACGCACCAAAAGAAAATGACGCAGACCCGCGAGGGAATGCGTCATTCACAAGATGCTGCAAGGTACGGCTTCTTTACTGCATGTTCGTTGGTAGGCTCGATTGGATTCGAACCAACGACCCCCACCATGTCAAGGTGGTGCTCTAACCAACTGAGCTACGAGCCTGTCGAGGCGCGAATTATAGAGACACTCGCGCGCGCTTGCAAGCGCTTTTCTCGAATCGGCCGAAACGCCGTGTTTTTCGGGCGTGCCTCTACGCGAACTCGCGCGCCAGATTGCGCAGGTTTTGCGCAGGATCGGCGAGGGTTTCGCGGGCGATGCGCGCGCGTTTGCCGATCAACGCCCTCGCGCTGCGCATGTCGCGACCCTGATTCACGGTGATCGCGCCAACCAGCGCACCTTCGTCGTCGAGGCCGAACAGCACGCAGGGCGGCGCTTCCAGCGAACCTCGCGTGAGCCATTCAGGCGCAGCCATGTCGCCCGCGAACTGGATGTTGAGACCGCATTGATCGGTCCAGAACCAGGCCGCTTCGCAGGCTTCGGGTTCGAGGCCGAGCATCGCGCGCGCGGCCGTCTGCGCCTGACGGTTCGCGTTCTCCCACGTTTCGCGGCGCTGATGACGGCCGCTTGCTTCGTCCCACTGGCTGGCGGCGTCGCCGGCTGCGTAGATGTGCGCGTGCGAGGTGCGGCACCGTGCATCGATCACGATGCCGTTGTCGACGCGCAGTCCCGCCGCCTGTGCAAGCGAGGTCTCGGGTTCGACGCCGATGCCGTAGATCACCGCGTCGCCGGCAATGCGCGTGCCGTTTTCGAGCGTCAGCACGAGTTCGCCGTTTTCGCGCGTGGCCGACGCAAGCGGTGAGCCCAGATGCAGCGTCACGCCCCGCGCGCGATGCACATCGCACAGAGGCTCGGTGAGCAGCGGCGGAGCACAACGCGCCATCGCACGCGGCGCCTGTTCGATCACGGTGACTTCCGCGCCGAGATCGACCGCGCTCGAAGCGAGTTCCAGACCGATCACGCCCGCGCCCACCAGCAGTACGCGTTTGCCTTGTTGCAGCACAGGCAGAAGGCGTTGCGCGTCCTCTAGCGTGCGCAGCGTGTAGACGCTCTCGCCGAGCGCGTCGAGCATCGGCAAGCGCCGGACGCGCGCGCCCGTGGCGAGCAGCAGTTCGTCGAAAGCGATCGATTCTCCGTTCGCCAGCGTAACGATCCGCGCCTGTGCGTCGAGCGCGGTCACGGCCACGCCGAGCTTCAACTCGATGTTTTGCGCCGCGTAGTAGCCTTCGCCGTGAATCGCGCAGCGCGCGGTTTGCGGTTGCAGCAGCACGTCCTTCGAAAGCGGCGGCCGTTCATAAGGCGCGTGCGTTTCCTCGCCGATCAGTACGACGCGCCCCGCATAGCCTTGCTGGCGCAATTCGGCGGCGGCGAGCGCGCCCGCCTGGCCCGCACCGACGATGACGAAAGTCGAAGCGTTCATGATCCGTTTCCCGTTACAGATGCAGGCCGCCCGCCGCGTGACGGATGCCGCGAATGCCGAGGCCGGCGTCCGCATTGATCATCACGCCGCTCAGCACGCGATTGTTCGCGCGCGAAGCGAGCATCACGTAAGGCCCGGTGAAATCCGCAGGCTGCGGGAAGAACTGCAGCGGCAGGATGCACGCAATCGCTTCGGGCGAACGCGAATCCATGATGCGCAGGTCCTGCTGGCCGAGCGAAGCGGGGCCGCGCAAATCGCTCGCCATGCCGCAAGGGCCGACGCCGTTCACGCGCACCTTCGGCGCGAGTTCATAGGCCAGCTGGCGGACGATGCCCACGGCCGCATGCTTGCTCGCCGTGTACAAGGGGCCGCCGCCGCCCGGATAGAACGAAGAGTTCGAGAGCGTGAAGATCATGCTGCCTTCGCTCGCGATGAGCGCGCGCGCCGCTGCTTTCGCGCCGAGCAGATAGCCCTTCACGTTGATCGAGAAAAGCTCTTCATAACCGCTGTCGAGTTGCGCAGGCGAGAGATCGACGAGGCTCGAAGCGTGATCCCAGATCGCCGCGTTGCCGATGAAGGCGTCGAGCTTGCCGAACGCATCGACGGCGGCGCTCACGGCGCGCTCGTTGTCGGCGTACGAGGTCACGTCGCCCTGAACGGCGACGACGTTTTGCGCACTGAAGCGCGCTTGCAGCGCCGCGACTTTCCCTGCCGAGCGTTCGAGCACGGTCACGCGCGCGCCTTCGTCGAGAAAGCGCTCGACGAGTGCGAGGCCGAGTCCCGAGCCGCCGCCCGTGATCAGCGCAACTTCGTTGTCGAGCCAGCCCATTACGCGGCCTCCGCTACGTCGACAAAAACTGCGCCGTCAACGCGCGTGACCGGGAACGTCTTGAGCGCTTCGGTCGCAGGCTGGCACAGCGCCGTGCCTGTCTTCAGACAGAAACGCGCGGCATGCAGCGGACATTCGACGGTGCCATCGTCTTCGACATACCCTTCGGACATCGAAGCATTTCCGTGCGAGCAGCGGTCGTTCAGCGCGAACAGTTCGCCGTTCACCTTGAATACGGCGATCGCGGCGGACGGGCCGTCCACCTTGATCGCTTCGCCATCGGACAACGCATCGTCCTGGCAGACAAAAATACGGGCCATGATCAGAAAAGCACACTCAGGTTATGGGAAGTGAGCACCGCCTGGTCCAGCGTGATCTCACGGTTGCACACCTGCCAGCCTGGCGCACCCTCCACGCGGCGCACGCGGTCGATGCGGCGGCCCACGTAGAACGTCTCGTCGCGTTCCTTCTGCGAGCGGTAGAGCGCGTAGTTCACCTGCGCCTCGTATTCGCCGGGCGTTTCGGTGGTGAACGCCCGCAGGTTCGTCACGAGATGGCGCGTGCGCGAAGGCGGTTCTTCTGCCCACGCCATGCCGGTTTCGAGGCGCGCCACGCGGCGTTCGAGCTGGAAATGCGTGTCGTTGAAGATCCACGTGGTGGGCGGCTGCACGCCGCGCCGGCGGTCGCGCGTTTGCGCGTTGACGGTCGTGCGCATGGTGTAGCGAATGTCCTTCGACATGAGGTCGAGCCATGCGCGAAAGCGCCAGCCGTCGAGCAGCGCCGCCTCTTCGAAGAGGAATTGCTCGATTTCGTGATGCAGTTCGAGACCCACTCGCGCGGGCGTGAAAACCGGTTCGGCGACTTCGCTCATTTGAGCACCTCCGCTTCGTAGCGCGCGGTACGTTCGTTCACCTCGTCCCACGTTTCGGAAATCAGCAGGTCTGCCCAGCGCCGGTACATGCCACGCGCAGCCGTCTCCGAGAAAATGTAGTTCGTCATGCCAGGTATGCCGTCTTCGCGCACGCGCTCGTTGCCGAGACCCATTTCGAGGCAAAGCTTCGTTTTGCGCGCGCGGCTGCCGCGCAGCACCTTCTGCACTTCGGCCCAGTTTTCCGAGTCGTCCTGTTCGAGAAAGCCTGCTGGCCCGAACGCGCGCGTCGCGCTGCGCTCGAAGGCGGCCTTGACTTCATCGGACGCTGCCTTGTCGGCGATACAGAACGCCCACACTTCCACCTGGTTGGGGCCGCGCGGATGCCAGACACGCAACGTGGCCGTGCCGTTGAGCCACGACAGCGTCGGGAACATGTTGTTGTGGCCCGCGAGGCGCATCGCGCGCACTTTGCCGAGGCGCGCTTCGGCTTCGGCATAGGTGTCGCGGAAGTACTGCGAGACTTCGCCGTCCACCCACACGTTCGCGTCGGGCTGCTCGGTGAAGAAGAAGCCGCTGCCATGGCCCGCCTGCCCATACTGCAGCGCGTCTTTCGCGGTCTCCCACACCGGGCGCGCCGTTTGACCCGTGCCCAGCGCCTTGTCGGCTGCGCCTTCCTTCGCGCCGAGCACTTCGATGGCGGACGCATGCGTGAAGAGCGCGTGATACTGATCGCTCGCGAACTGCTCCGCTGGAAATTTCCAGTTGCAGTCGATCACCCACTTGTGCACGCCGCCCACGATCTCGGTTCCGCCTTCGCGGCGGTCGAGCACGCCGTCCAGATACCAGGCGATGTCGCCCATATAGGTTTCGAGCTCGGGCGCGCTTGCATCCCAGTTGCCGAACACGAGGCCCTTGTACACCGCCACACGCGTGACCTCCTGCAAGCCCCATTTCTCCTTGCACAGGCCCTGCGGATAGGCGCGCGGTTCGAGCGGCACGTCGATGAGCGCGCCGTCCACACCGTACGACCAGCCGTGATACGGGCACGTGAACGCGCGCGTGTTGCCGCAATCGGCGTGGCTCACGCGCATCGAGCGATGGCGGCACTGATTGAGGAAGGCCTTGATCGAGCCGTCCTTCTGGCGCACCACGACGATGGGGTCTTCGCCCATGTAGGTATTGAAAAAGTCGCCGGCTTTCGGTATTTGACTGACGTGGGCGAGAAAGAGCCAGCAGCGGCCGAAAATACGCTCGAGTTCGAGCGCGTAAATGTCGGGGTCGGTATAGATCGACGACGTGACGCGGCCATTTTGCGCGTCTACGAGTGCATCGATGTCGATGATTGCGGACATGCGAGTCTCCTCCGTGGCAGCATTCCCCTTTTGGCGGAGAACGCAGACGGATGATCGTTGCTCGCTTGGCCGTTGTGAAATATTTTGTTTGTTGCCACTAAGACTTCGAAACGATAACTCGAGCATGGAACTGAGACACCTGCGCTACTTCATTGCCGTTGCCGACGAACTCAGCTTCACACGCGCGGCGCAGCGCCTGCATACGGCGCAGCCCTCGCTGAGCCAGCAGATCCGCAACCTCGAAGACGAAGTGGGCACGCCGCTCTTCGAGCGCACGCGCCGCAAGGTGGAATTGACCGACGCGGGCAAGGTGTTTCTCGCCGAGGCGCGCCTCGTGGTGGCGCAGGCCGACCGCGCGGTGGCGCGTGCGCGCCAGGTGGGGCAGGGGCGCGCGACGGTGACGATCGGTTTCGTGCCCGCAGCGGAGATCCGGGTTTTCCCGGTGATTTTGCCGCGTTTGCGATTGCGTTTTCCCGAGGTGAATGTCGAGTTGCGCAGCCTGCCGACGGCCGAGCAGGAAGACGCGCTATTGCGCGGCGATATCGACGTGGCGTTCATGCGCCGGCCCGTTGTTTCGCCTGAATTGCGCAGCGAAGTCGTGCTCACCGAACCGCTCGTGGTGGTGCTGCCGAGCGGTCATCCGCTCGCGAAGCAAAAGCGCATCGCACCGGCGCAACTAAGCGGCGAGCCGTTCATCAGCACGCATCCGCAGTTTTCGGGGCAGGTGCACAGCGTGGTCGAGGCGTATTGCGAGGCGCACGGGATCGAGCGCAAGGTGGCGCAGGTCGCGACCAATATTCTGCTCAATCTGAATCTCGTGGGGATGGGGCTCGGTTATGCGCTCCTGCCCGCGTATGTCTCGTCGCTCACGAGTCGCGCGATCTGCACGCGCCCGCTCGAAGGCGAGCCGCCCACCATCGACTTGCTGATGGTGTCGCGCAAAGAGCCGCATGCAGCGGAGCTGGAAGCGTTGTTCGAACTCGTGCGCGAGAACGAAGCTTAACGCTTCGTATTTTCCTCCTGCGCCTCTAACGCCGTCACCATTTCCTGCGCGGCGCGCTGCAACTCGGGCACGAAGCGGCGCACGGCCTCCGCCGGATTGATGGCCTGCTCCAGGTAGATCACATTCAGGCTTGCGAGCACGCGCCCATGCGCCTCGATGGCCGTTGCGAGCGCACCGATCTTGCGCTGGTCCGCCCAGTCGCCGTGGTTCGAGCCGAAGCCGTCCGCGCGCGTCTGGCGCACGAGATTGCGGATATAGGCCGTGTCGCTGGCCAGTTTTTGCTGTTGCTCGCCGCCCGCACCCGCGCGTAACAGTTCCAGGATGTCTTCGCGCTCCGCCTCGGGACACATCGCAAAGTACACGCGGCCGGCCGCCGTGAGCAGGATCGGCAGGCGGCGGCCCACCATCGCGCGGTGAAACGAAAGCGGGCTGAAGCGGTGCGTGGTCTCGCGTATCACCATGGAGTCGCCATCGGGTGTCGTGAGGTCCGAAGGCCACACGGTGCGCTGGAGCATTTGCGCCATGATCGGCGGCGCGATGGTCGCGATCAGCTCGTCGTCGGTGAAGCCTTCGCTCAGGCCGCGCACGTTCATCGTCAGACGAAAGCTGTCGTCGGAAGCGCTGCGGCGCACGAACTTCTCCTCGACCAGGGTTTCCAGCAGGCGCCTCACGGTCGTGCGATGCAGGCCCGTTGCTTCGCTCAGCTGCTGGCTCGTGGCGCGCCCGTTCTCCATGGCGTTGAGCGCCTGGAGCACCTGCAGGCCGCGCGCCAGCCCCCGCACGTTTGCATACTTCGTCATAAAAAACTCCTTAAAAATCAACTATGTGCATTCTATGCACATTTCTCTAAAAATGTTGAGCGCGCATCGGGCGGAACCTAGACTCGCTTCCATTCACCGCACTGTGACAAAACGTCCAACCCGGTGATCCGTTTTCAGGCACCCCTGTCAGCATCCGCAGCGGCTCCATAAGCCGCGCGAGAAGGAGACACATGAACACCCCCCTCGCCCACGAGGCGGATACCGTCCGCCCTCGCCAGATCGCCACCGACGTCGCCATCATCGGCGCGGGTCCGGTCGGCCTCATGATCGCCAATATTCTCGGCCTGCAAGGCGTGCGTGTCACGCTCGTCGAGAAGCTCGACCAGATCATCGACTACCCGCGCGCCATTGGTCTGGATGACGAAGCATTGCGCGTGTTTCAGTCCATTGGTCTTGCCGATGCGCTGCTGCCGCACACCACGCCCGACCACTGGATGCGCTTCGTCACGAAAGACGGCCATTGCTTCGCCTCGATCGAGCCGCGCACCGACGAATTCGGCTGGCCGCGCCGCAACGCGTTCATTCAGCCGCTCGCCGACCGCGTGCTGTATGAAGGGCTCGCGCGCTTCGAGCATGTGGACGTGTTGTTCGGCCACGCGGTCAACGCATTCGAGCAGGACGCGCAGGGCGTGACGGTCGACGTGAGCGACGCGAACGGCGAGCGCCGCACGATCCGTGCAGCGTACCTCGTGGGTGCGGACGGCGGCCACAGCTTCGTGCGCCGCGCGCTGAACGTGCCGTTCGAAGGCCGTACGAAACCGAATCAATGGATCGTGGTGGACGTGCGCAACGACCCGATCGGCTCGCCGCATATCTACATGCATTGCGATCATCAGCGCCCGTATGTGTCGGCTGCGCTGCCGCACGGCATTCGCCGCTTCGAATTCATGGTGATGCCGGGCGAGACGGAGGAAGAACTCTCGAAGCCCGAGAACATGGCCGCGCTGATCCGCAAGGTGGTGGCGGACCCCGACAAGGTCGACTACATCCGCAAGCGTGTGTACACGCACAACGCGCGCCTCGCCGAAACGTTCCGCGTGGACCGCGTTCTGCTCGCGGGCGACGCCGCGCACATCATGCCCGTGTGGCAGGGCCAGGGCTACAACAGCGGCATTCGCGACGCGAATAACCTGGGCTGGAAGCTCGCGATGGTCGCGAAGGGCCAGGCCGATGGCCGCCTGCTCGACAGCTATACCGTGGAGCGCCGCGCGCACGCGCGCTCGATGATTCACCTCTCCGAAGTGGCAGGCGATATCTTCGCGCCCACCACGTGCTTCGGCGCGCGCTTTCGCGACACGTTCGTGCGTTACATGAATGTGTTCCCCGCGGTGAAGCGCTACTTCGTGGAAATGCGCTTCAAGCCGATGCCGCGCTATGAAGCGGGCGTCGTGCTGCTGCCGCCGCCGCAAAAGACGGGCGGCTGGCTCGCAAGCCTGCTGGAGCGCTCGGGCAACTCGGCGCCGGGCCGCCTGCTCGGCCTGATGAGCCAGAAGCGCGACTCGCTGATCGGGCGCCTCGCGTACGGTCGCGATCCGCTCGCGGCCTCGCCGGTGGGCCGCATGTTCATCCAGCCGCGCGTGCGCCTTGCCGATGGCCGCGTGGTGCGCCTCGACGACGCGATCGGCAACGGCTTCGCGGTGCTCGCCTGGGGCGCGGACCCGACCTTCGGCCTCACGCCGCAAGCTCGCGCGCTGTGGGAGCGCCTTGGCGCGCGCTTCGTCTTTGCGAAGCCCGATGTGCAGCTCGACTACGCCGACGACGTGCCCGAGGGCGTGCTCGCGCTCGGTGACGTGCAGGGCCGCCTGAAGGAGTGGTTCAGCCGTCTGCCCGAATCCGTCCTGCTGCTGCGTCCGGACCGCTTCGTCGCGGGCGTGTGCACGCCGCAACAGGTATCGGACTCGATCGTCGAACTCGCGGGCAAGCTCGGCATGACTGACGCCGCCTTGCATGGGGCGAGCGCCGCTGCCCCGCAACACCGTCCCGTGCGCGGCGTGGCCGTTGCGCGCACAGCAGGAGCATGAGCATGCCGATTCACCTCGAATGTCTGTCGCATACGCCGTTGCATGGCTATTTTGATCCGCTGCCTGACGTGGTGGCGGAAGTCGAACGGGTCGGCCGCGCCGCGCGCGAGCGCGTGGAGGCCTTCAACCCCGATGTGATCGTGGCGTTCGCCCCCGATCACTTCAACGGTTTCTTCTATGACGTGATGCCGCCGTTTTGCATCGGCGCGCGTGCCGAGGCCATCGGCGACTTCAAGAGCATGGCCGGTACGCTGCCGGTGCCCGAAGCCCTTGCGCACAAGCTCGCCGAAAACGTGCTCGACGCCGATATCGACGTGGCGCTCTCGTACCGCATGCAGGTCGATCACGGCTGCGCGCAGGCGCTGGAAGTGCTCACGGGCGGCCTTGACCGCTACCCGGTGATTCCGGTGTTCATCAACTCCGTGGCGCCGCCCATGGCGACGCTGCGCCGCGCGCGTCTGCTCGGCGATGCGATTGGCCGCTTCTTCTCGCGCAGCGACAAGCGCGTGCTCGTGGTGGGCTCGGGCGGCATTTCACACGAACCGCCGGTGCCGGAACTGTTAGGCGCGACGCCGGAAGTGGCCGAACGCCTGATCGCGGGCCGCAACCCCTCGGCGGATTCGCGCGCCGCGCGCCAGGCGCGCACCGTGGCCGCGGCGAAGTCGTTCACGGCGGGCGACAGCCATCTGCATCCGCTCAACCCCGAGTGGGACCGCGCATTCCTCGCGCGCCTCGAGTCGGGCGAATTGACTTCCGTGGACGGTATGACCAACGCGGCCATTACGCGCGACGGCGGCAAGTCGGCGCACGAGATCCGCACGTGGGTCGCGGCATTCGGCGTGCTGGCCGCTTACGGCCCGTATCGCGCTTCGCTCGATTACTACCGCGAAATTCCCGAGTGGATTGCGGGTTTCGCCACCATGCATGGCATGCCCGACGCAGCTTGATAGAACAGTACGGACTCCGGAGAATCAACATGTCAGATTCGAAACTCGTCGCGGCGCTGGCCGCGCGCCTGCACGAAGCCGAAGCCTCTCGCAACGTGATCGAACCAGTGCGTGGCGAGATCGCTTTGGACGATATCGCCACCGCTTACGCCGTTCAGCAAGCCAACGTCGATCTGCGCGTGGCGAACGGCGAGCGCATCGTGGGCCGCAAGATCGGCCTCACGTCGCTCGCCGTGCAAAAGCAGCTCGGCGTCGATCAGCCTGACTTCGGCGCGCTGTTCGCTTCGATGGCTTACGGCGATGCGCAAGCGATTCCGCTCTCGCAACTGATCCAGCCGAAGGTGGAAGCGGAAATCGCGCTCGTGCTGGAGCACGACCTCACGTTCGAAAAGCACACCTTCGTCGATATCCTGCGCGCCAGCGCGTATGCGCTTGCGGCTATCGAAGTGGTGGACAGCCGCATCCAGAACTGGGACATCCGCTTTGTCGATACGGTGGCCGACAACGCCTCGAGCGCACGCTTCGTGGTGGGCAGCCGCCCGGTGCCGCTCCCGCAAATCGACCTGACCGCCTGCGCGATGGAACTCTCGCGCGACGGCGAAGTGCTCTCGCGCGGCAATGGCGCCGCATGCCTGGGCAATCCGCTCAACGCCGCCGTGTGGCTCGCCGACCGCATGGTCCAGCTCGGCACGCCGCTGCGTGCGGGCGACGTGGTGCTCACGGGTGCGCTCGGGCCCATGGTCGCCGTGAAGGAACCCGGCACGTACACCGCGCAGATCGAAGGCCTCGGCAGCGTTCGCGCAACTTTCTCAGCCTGATACAGGAATTCATATGGCTTCCGAAAAACTCAAGGCCGCGATCATCGGCTCCGGCAACATCGGCACGGATCTGATGATCAAGATCATGCGCCACAGCAAGCATCTGGAGATGGCGGCGATGGTCGGCATCGACCCGAACTCCGACGGTCTCGCGCGCGCCGCGCGCCTCGGCGTCGCGACCACGCATGAGGGTGCGGAAGGGCTCACGCGCCTGCCGTGCTTCAACGACATCGACTTCGTGTTCGACGCGACGTCGGCCGGCGCGCATGTGAAGAACGACGCGCTGCTGCGCACGTTCAAGCCGTCGATTCGCGTGATCGACCTCACGCCCGCAGCCATCGGCCCGTACTGTGTGCCGGTCGTGAACCTCGACGCACACATCGAAGCGCCCAACGTCAACATGGTGACGTGCGGCGGCCAGGCCACGATTCCGATGGTCGCGGCTGTGTCGCGCGTCGCGAAGGTCCACTACGCCGAAATCGTCGCCTCGATCAGCAGCAAATCGGCGGGCCCCGGCACGCGCGCCAACATCGACGAGTTCACCGAAACGACGTCGAAGGCGATCGAAGTGGTGGGCGGTGCGGCGAAGGGCAAGGCCATCATCGTGCTGAATCCGGCCGAGCCGCCGGTCATGATGCGCGACACGGTTTATACGCTCTCCGAGATGGCTGACCGCGAGAAGGTCGAGCAGTCCATCGAAGCGATGGTCGCGAAGGTGCACGCCTACGTGCCGGGCTATCGCCTGAAGCAGAAGGTGCAATTCGACGAGATTCCCGCGAACGCGCCCTTGAATATTCCGGGCCTCGGCAAGTTCAGCGGCCTGAAGACCTCGGTGTTCCTCGAAGTGGAAGGCGCCGCGCATTATCTGCCCGCTTACGCAGGCAATCTCGACATCATGACTTCCGCCGCGCTCGCCACCGCCGAACGCATGGCGCAGACGCTTCTGAGCGTGCAGGGATAAGACCATGAGCAAGAAACTCTACATCTCCGACGTGACGCTGCGCGACGGCAGCCACGCCATCCGCCACCAGTACTCGATCCAGAACGTGCAGGACATCGCCCGTGCGCTGGACCGTGCGAAGGTGGACAGCATCGAAGTTGCTCATGGCGACGGCCTGCAGGGCTCGAGCTTCAACTACGGCTTCGGCGCGCACAGCGACCTGGAATGGATCGAAGCCGTGGCCGACGTGGTTACGCATGCGCAGATCGCCACGCTGCTCCTGCCCGGCATCGGCACGATTCACGACCTGAAGGCCGCGTACAACGCGGGCGCGCGCGTGGTGCGTATCGCCACGCACTGCACGGAGGCCGACATTTCGAAGCAGCACATCGAATACGCACGCGAGCTGGGCATGGACACCGTGGGCTTCCTGATGATGAGCCACATGACCACGCCGGAAAACCTCGCCGTCGAAGCGAAGAAGATGGAAAGCTACGGCGCGACCTGCCTCTACGTGGTCGATTCGGGCGGCGCGCTCACGATGAACGACGTGCGCGACCGTTTCCGTGCCGTCAAACAAGTGCTCAAGCCCGAAACGCAAACGGGCATGCACGCGCACCACAACCTCTCGCTGGGCGTGGCGAACTCGATCGTCGCAGTGGAAGAAGGGTGCGACCGCGTCGATGCGTCGCTTGCCGGCATGGGGGCTGGCGCGGGCAACGCGCCGCTCGAAGTGTTCATCGGCGCGGCGGAACGCATGGGCTGGAACCACGGCACCGACCTCTACACGCTGATGGACGCTGCCGATGACATCGTGCGTCCGCTGCAGGACCGCCCGGTTCGCGTGGACCGCGAAACGCTCGCGCTCGGCTATGCGGGCGTGTATTCGAGCTTCCTGCGCCACTCCGAAGTGGCTGCGAAGAAGTACGACCTGAAGACGGTCGACATTCTCGTCGAACTGGGCAAGCGCCGGATGGTGGGGGGTCAGGAAGACATGATCGTCGACGTGGCGCTCGATCTGAAAAAGCGCCAGCAAGGATTGCAGTCCTGATCAAGCGCGCCGCGCATCGCCTTCGGGTGGTGCGCGGCGTTGCCACTTATAGCCGCCGGAAAGAGCGGCTCGTATATATACATGGAGACTTTTTATGACGTCGCGAAACCGTAGTGCTGGAGGAAGTGGAACGAGCAGCAAGGCAACCATCGCCCTGTGTCTGGCGATTGCGCTGCTGGAAGGGTTGGACCTGCAATCGGCGGGCGTAGCGGGACCGCGTATGGCGAAGGAGTTTCATCTCGCCGTCGCGCAAATGGGCTGGGCGTTCAGCGCAGGCGCGATCGGCCTCCTGCCGGGTGCGGCGCTGGGCGGGCGGCTTGCCGACCGCTTTGGCCGCAAACGCGTGCTCATGTGGTCGGTGGCGCTGTTCGGCCTTTTCTCGCTCGCCACGACCATGGTGTGGAATTTCGAAAGCCTGCTCGTCGCGCGTCTGCTCACGGGTCTCGGTCTCGGCGCGGCCATGCCGAACCTGATCGCGCTGTGCTCGGAGGCAGCGGGTGAGCAGCAGCGCAGCACGGCAGTGGGTGCGATGTATTGCGGCATGCCATTCGGCGCGGCGATCGCCGCCGTCATCGGCATGCTCGGCGCGGGCGACGCGAGTTGGCGCCACGTGTTCTACGTCGGCGGACTCGGCCCGATCGTGATGGTGCCGCTGCTTGGCCTGTTCCTGCGCGAGTCGCAGCAGTTCGTCGCCGCGCAAGCGTCGAAGGTCGCGAGGGAAAGCGCACCGAGCGTGACGCAAGCGCTCTGGCAAGAGGGCCGCGCGCGGACCACGATTGCGCTGTGGATCAGCTACCTCGGCACCTTGATCGTGCTGTACTTCCTGATGAACTGGCTGCCCTCGATGGTGCTCGCGCGCGGCCTCACGCGCGTGCAGTCGAACCTCGTGCTGATGCTGTTCAACATCGGCGGTGGCATCGGCGCCGTTGCGATCGCAACGATCATGGACCGCTTTGGGCGCCGCGGCACGGTGATCGGCATGTACGTGGGTATCGTGGCGGCGCTCACCGTGCTCGCAAGCGCGGGCGGCGCAAGCTCGACGGCCGTGGGCGGCCTGCTGTGCGGCTTCTTTATCGTGGGCGGCCAGTCGGTGCTGTATGCACTCGCCGGCCATGCGTACCCCACGGAAGTACGCGGCACGGGTGTGGGCGCGGCAGTGGCCGTGGGGCGTCTGGGCTCGATTCTCGGGCCGCTCGTGGCGGGACAGCTGTTTGCACTCGGCCAGAGCCCGTCGATGCTGGTGGGTTCGAGCATTCCGCTCGTCGTGATCGCGGCCCTTGCCGCGCTCAGCGTGGTGGGTGCATTCAGGCAGCGCAGCGCGCTGGGCGCACAGGGCGCGTGAATGTGAACGGGAGAAGGCACGCGCCTTCTCCCGCATGGGTTAATACGTTTTAAAGGGTGGTCATCATGACGGGTACGGCACAAGCAATCACCGAAGCCTCGACGAGCAGGTTCGCGCGCGTGAAGGACGGCGAGGTCGAGTTCCAGATTCACTACAACGACGCAGGCGCTGGCGCCGAAACCGTTGTGATGCTGCACGGCTCGGGTCCGGGCGCGAGCGGCTGGGCCAACTTCAACCGCAACGTCGAACCGCTCGTCGCGGCCGGCTACCGCGTGATCCTGATGGATTGCCCGGGCTGGAGCAAGAGCGACCCGCTCGTCTGCACGAGCTCGCGCTCGGACCTGAACGGCCGCGTGCTCAAGGGCCTGCTCGACGTGCTCGACATCGAGCGCGTGCATATTCTCGGCAATTCGATGGGCGGGCATAGCGCCGTTGCGTTCGCACTGGCGAACCCGCAACGCGTGGGCAAGCTCGTGCTGATGGGCGGCGGCACCGGCGGCCCGAGCAGCTTCGTGCCGATGCCCACCGAAGGCATCAAGCTGCTGCAAGGTCTCTATCGCGATCCGACGATCGAGAACCTCAAGCGCATGATGAACGTGTTCGTGTACGACGCGAGCGCGCTCACCGACGAGTTGATGCAAACGCGCCTCGACAATATGCTCGCGCGCCGCGACCACCTGGAAAACTTCGTGAAGAGCCTCGCCGCCTTCCCGAAGCAGTTCAGCGACTATGGCCCGCGCCTTGGCGAAATCGCCGCGCCCACGCTCGTGATCTGGGGCCGCGACGACCGCTTCGTGCCGATGGATATCGGCCTGCGTTTGCTCGCGGGCATGCAGAACGCGCAACTGCACGTGTTCAACCGTTGCGGCCACTGGGCACAATGGGAGCATGCGGAAGCCTTCAACCGCATGGTGATCGACTTCCTGAAGCACTAGGACGCGAAAGCCCTCGCGGTAACGATGCGGCGCACCTCGCGGTGCGCCGCTTTTTTATTGGGGCGAGCGCATTGCGTTTGCAAACCGGCTTTTGTGTGACGAAGCCGTGGGTCAACGTACCGTCGACATGTTCATCTAAAGACAAACCATAATTAGCGTAAAGCAAAGCGATTCGCCATTGACAAATTAAACCTGCCCCACCTATGATCGGCCTCAATGCCTGGAGACGCGTGAACCGTACGCGTCCCGGCGAGCCGCGCAAGGCGCACAAGACGCCGCGCATCAACGGTCTGCCCGGGCCCGCCTGGGTGAACCGGAGTCATGTTTGGAGACAGGCAGATGCCCCAATCGATTGCCCCGGACCGCCGGTCCGAAGCCGCGCGCGCGTACGCTACGTCCGCGCAACATTCCTCGCAGCAAGAAGACGCGCTCTATCGCAAGGTCTCCGCGCGCGTCATCCCGTTCCTGTTCGTTTGTTACGTCGTCTCGTTCCTCGACCGCATCAACATCGGCTTCGCGCAGTTGCAGATGAAGCACGACATGGGCTTCAGCGACGCGATGTACGGCCTCGGTGCCGCCGTGTTCTACGTGGGCTACGTGCTGTGCGAAGTGCCGAGCAACATGCTGCTTGCGCGCTTCGGCGCGCGCCGCACGTTCATGCGCATCATGCTGCTATGGGGCATTGCCTCGACCAGCATGATGTTCGTGTCGAGCCCCACGCAGTTCTATGCACTGCGCTTTTTGCTGGGCGTGTTCGAGGCGGGCTTCTTTCCCGGTATCGTGCTCTATCTCACGTACTGGTATCCGGCGCGCCGCCGTGCGGCCGTGTTCTCGATCTTCTTCGCGGGCGTGGCGGTGGCGGGCGTGCTGGGCGGCCTCATCTCGGGCTGGATCATGCGCGACATGGCCGGCGTGGCGGGACTTGCCGGCTGGCGCTGGATGTTCCTGATCGAAGGGCTGCCGGCCGTGCTGCTCGGCCTCATGGCAGCGTTCTGGCTCGTGGACGGCCCCGAAAAGGCGCGCTGGCTGACCGATGCGGAAAAGGCCCACCTCCTCGCGCAACGCGACGGCGAAGGCGATCACGCGCATTCCACGCGTTCGTTCGGGGCGGCGCTGCGCAACCCGCGCGTGTATCTGTTCGCGTTCATCTACTTCTCGCTGACCTGTGCCTCGCTCACGCTGAACTTCTGGATGCCGCTCATGATTCGCGACTTCGGCGTGCATGATGTGCTGGCGATCAGCCTCTACACCGTCATTCCAAATGCGGTGGGTGCGGCGGGCCTCATGTGGATCGCGCGCCGCTCGGACCGGCGTGGCGAACGGCGCTGGCATTTCGCGGCGTGCACGGTAGGCGGCGGCATGGCATTGGCGCTGCTCACGCTGCATCTCGCGAGCTTCGCCGCGATGATGGCGATTCTTTCGATCGCAGCGGTGCTGATCTTCGCCGCGTTGCCGATCTTCTGGGCGGTGCCTTCGGCGTATCTCTCGGGCAAGGCCGCCGCTGCGGGCATCGCGCTCATCAGCAGTATCGGCATTACGAGCGGCATTGTGAGCCCGTGGGCAATCGGGCTCATCAAGACGCATACGGGCAGCATGGATAACGCGCTGTATCTGCTCGCGGCATTGCTGGTAGTGAGTGGTGCGGCGTTGGTGGTTGGTGTGCCGGCGGTGAAGGCTGGCCGCTGAGCGCACCTCACGCAGGCATGAGTAGCGTGCGCCAGCTCGGCCAGCGCCTGCTGAACATTCGCAATGGTGGTGGCGCAGCAAATTTCATTCCGCATCCCCTTGCGAATGCAACCTTGAAGTCACTGCTGCCCCGCAAGCTCCTCGAGCAGCCAGTCGCGAAACGCAACCAGCACGGGATGGCGCTGAACCCGCTCCGGGTAGACGAGGTAATACGAGCGCGAGCTTGGCACCGCTTCGAATGGGCTCAGAAGCCGGGTTTCCCTCAATTCGTCTTCCACCAGCATGCGCGGCACGAGGCCTACGCCGATACCGGCCAAGACTGCCTGGATCAAATGCGAGGTCAACTCGAAACTCGGGCCCGGCCGCAGCGCGTCGTGAGGCAAACCGAAGTGCGCACACCATTCGCGCCACGCGTCGGGAAAGCTGCGCACGCGCAGCAGCGTGAGCCCTTCGAGGGATTCGATGGTTGGCGCGGCGGCCCTGCGCCTCGATTTTCGCGCGAGGGGCAACACGGCAGGGTTGCCGACCAGCACCAGTTCTTCCGCGTAGAGCCGGTGCGCCGTCACATCCGGCCAGCGGCCGTCGCCCACCACGATGGCAGCGTCGAGGTCCTGGGTCGAAAAATCGGCGGCCTCGATGCGCGAATCGAGATCGATCTGCAAATCGGGGTGCGCCTGATAGAAGCGGCGCAGGCGCGGCAGCAGCCACTTGGCGCCGAACGTCGGCAGGGTCGCGACGCGCAGCTGCGTTTTCGGCGCGTTGGAGGTGAGGGCCTGCAGCGTCGCGCTGCGGATCAGCGTGAGCGCGTGCGAGATCTCGGCCATATAGGCGCGGCCGATATCCGTCGGGATGATGCGCTTGCCCTCGCGCGTGAAGAGCGCAAGCTCGAGCATCGCTTCGAGCGCCTGAACCTGGCGGCTCACGGCGCTCTGCGTGAGCGACAGCTCCTCAGCCGCACGCGTGAAGCTCTCATGCCGCGCGGACGCTTCGAACGCGAGCAGCAGCGACATGGAAGGCGTGAGCTTGCGGAAATTCATTCATAAACCTCATGATCAACCCAACGAATATACGTTTGCCCGGTGCCGGCGGGAACGCGACAATGCCTTGCCAGAAAGGGAATGGTACGCCCAAGGCGAGACTTCGAGAACGATATGACAATTGCCCCGCTTGCCATCGGCGAATTCAGCAACCCGCTGATCCGTCAATTTTTGCATGAATTGAAGACGTCGGGCTTCGAAGGCGAGGTGGATGCGACTCACGCGACGCGCACGGTGCTGGCCACGGACAATTCGATCTATCAGCGCTATCCGAAAGCGGTGGTGTTTCCGCGCCATGCGCAGGACGTCGTATGCCTCGCGAGCCTGCTCGGGCGCGAGGCGTTCCACGGCGTGGCGGTGGCGGCGCGCGGCGGCGGCACGGGCACGAACGGGCAGTCGCTGACCGAAGGCATCGTGGTCGATATGTCGAGGCATATGAACCGGATCCTCGAAATCGATCCCGTCGCGCGTACCGCCAGAGTGGAAGCGGGTGTCGTCAAGGATCAGCTCAATGCCGAACTGAAGCGGCACGGACTCTTTTTCGCGCCGGAACTATCGACTTCGAACCGCGCGACCATCGGCGGCATGATCAGCACGGATGCGAGCGGGCAGGGCAGTTGCACCTACGGGAAAACACGCGACCATGTGCTCGCGCTGGAAACGGTCCTGGTCGGCGGTGAGTGTCTGTCGAGCGCGCCGGTCGATCATGCCGCACTTACGGCGCTCTGTGCGCGCAAGGACAAGGTCGGCGAAGTTTTCCGCACCGCGCGGGACATCAGCGAGCGCGAAGCCGGCCTGATACGCGAGCGCTTTCCCGAACTGAACCGCTGCCTGACAGGTTACGATCTCGCGCATTTGCGTGACGGCGAAGGGCGCTTCGACATCAATGGCGTGCTGTGCGGCTCGGAAGGCACGCTCGGCTTTATCGTCGAGGCGACGCTGAACGTGCTGCCGGTTCCGAAGCACGCCGCGCTCGTCAATATCCGCTATGAGGGTTTCATGGATGCCCTGCGCGACGCGCGGGCGTTGATGGCCCATCGTCCGCTCTCAATCGAAACCGTGGACGCCACGGTGCTGCGGCTGGCGCGCGAGGATAGCGTCTGGCAAAGCGTGGCCGACTATTTCCCCGACGACGAAGGCGTCGAAGGCGGTGCGAGCGGCATCAACATGGTCGAATTCAGCGGCGACGATGCGGACGAAGTGCGCGCGCGCGTGGCGGCGTTCACCGAGCACCTGGGCGCCGACGCGAGCGTCAGGCGCCTGGGACATACGATCGCCGACGGCGAGGCGGCGATCCATCGCGTCTATGCGATGCGCAAGCGTGCGGTGGGCCTGCTGGGCAACGCCCGCGGCGCGAGCCGGCCGCAGCCCTTCGTGGAAGACACGGCCGTACCGCCCGAAAATCTCGCTGACTATATTGCGGAGTTTCGGGCGCTGCTCGATGGTTTTGGTTTGCGCTACGGCATGTTCGGCCACGTCGACGCCGGCGTGCTGCACGTGCGCCCCGCGCTAGACATGCGCAATCCCGACGAGGCCGCACTCGTGCGCCCCATTTCGGATGCCGTGACCGCCTTGACGATGAAGTATGGCGGCCTGCTGTGGGGAGAGCATGGCAAGGGCGTCCGCTCGGAGTATGTGCCGGAGTATTTCGGGCCTTTGTATCCCGCGCTGCAGCGGCTCAAGGCGGCATTCGATGCGCACAATCAGCTCAATCCTGGCAAGATCGCCACGCCGGCGGGGGCGCGTGCGGCGCTGTTGAAGATCGACGCGACGACGCTGCGCGGCGAACTGGACCGGCGCATAGACGAGCGTGTCTGGCAGGCCAATGCCGACGCCGTTCACTGCAACGGCAACGGCGCCTGCTACAACTTCGACCCAAACGACGCCATGTGTCCGTCGTGGAAAGCCACGCGCGAGCGCGTGCATTCGCCGAAGGGGCGGGCTTCGCTGATGCGTGAATGGTTGCGCCGGCAACAGGATGCCGGAGCGGATCTCGCGGCTGTGCCAGCCGCGGCGGCGTTGCCGGTGCGCATCTTCAATAGCATACGCAAACGCCAGGGCGAGCAAGACTTCTCGCATGAGGTGTACGACGCCATGGCGGGTTGCCTCTCGTGCAAGTCATGCGCGGGGCAGTGCCCCGTGAAAGTGAGCGTGCCAGAGTTTCGCGCCCGCTTTCTGGAGCTGTATCACACGCGCTATTTGCGGCCGCTGCGCGACTATTTGATTGGCGCGCTTGAATTCTCCGTGCCGCGTGTCGCGGCGCTGCCAGGAGCGAGAAGCGTCTACAACGCGGTGATGGGCGCGGGTCTCGTCAAATCGGTGCTTGCGCGCTGTCTGGGCCTTATCGATAGCCCATTGTTGAGCCCGGTGTCGTGGCGTGATGCGCTGCGCCTCTCGGGAGCGGAGGTCGCAACGCCCGAACGCCTCTCGATGCTCGGCGTTGCCGAGCGCCAGCACAGCGTGATCGTGGTGCAGGACGCGTTCACGCGCTACTTCGAAACGCCGGTCGCCGCCGCGTTTCTGGAAGTCGCCGCGCGGCTCGGATTCAAGGTCTTCGTCGCGCCTTATCTGCCGAACGGCAAGCCACTGCACGTACAGGGGTTTCTGCCGCAGTTTCGCCGGGCTGCGCGGCGCAATGCGGCGCAACTGGCCGTGCTTGCCAGAACGGGTGTGCCGCTGGTCGGCATCGACCCGGCAATGACGCTCGTGTACCGCCAGGAATACCGCAAGGTGGAAGGCATCGAAACGGTACCCGAGGTTCAGTTGCCACAGGAATGGCTGATCGGCGCATTGCGCACGCGTGCAACATCGCCGCGAGCGTCTGGC
The DNA here is from genome assembly GCF_026343935.1 of Paraburkholderia sp. CNPSo 3076. Classification (NCBI taxonomy): domain Bacteria; kingdom Pseudomonadati; phylum Pseudomonadota; class Betaproteobacteria; order Burkholderiales; family Burkholderiaceae; genus Paraburkholderia; species Paraburkholderia sp. CNPSo 3076. Next base: position 48,289 of record NZ_JAPMAL010000028.1, read on the forward strand.
TCGTTCAGTCTGCTACCGCATTGCACCGAGCGCACCAACGCGAGCGCTGCCACGCTCCTGTGGAAAGACGTCTTCGCGGCGGCTGGCCTCACGCTCACGACGCCGGCCAGCGGTTGCTGCGGCATGTCGGGCACTTACGGCCACGAGGCGCGCAATCGCGCGACCTCGGAAACGATCTTCGAGCAATCTTGGGCGCGACATGTCGATGCGGCATCGACGTCGACGCAGGGGGCGCAAGAACTGCTCGCCACGGGTTATTCGTGCCGCTGCCAGGTGAAGCGCTTGCGCGGGCGCCAGCTGCGTCATCCCATTCAGGCGCTGCTGGACGCCCTGCGCTGACCCGGGTCAGTAGTCCCAACGGCCCCGGTCGTGCCATTCGCGTTCGCGCCACTGCCGCTCGCGCCATTCATGCTCACGACGTTCGTGCTCGCGCCATTCGTGTTCCCGCCAACGCCGCGCGCGCCAGTCGTCGTCGCCTCGCCAGTCGGTCTGGACGGGAGCCGGCGCATAGGCCGCGCCTGGCACGCCAACGCCCACGGCCACATCCACGTGGGCCAATGCAGCGGTCGAAGCCGCCAACGCCGTTGCGCCCAGGACCAGGCCGAGAATCGTCCTCTTCATATCGCAACTCCTTCGCACGCTGCGTGCGTTTTTTTGATGAGCACGGTTTCGAGTGTAGGCGCCGCCCCCGGACACAAGTGCAACGGCGCTGCGAGATTGGTAACAACGAGTTATGCGCCTGCTGCGTTGCCACTCCGCCAATCGTTTTGCATATTGCTCAGTACATCGATGAATTCTGCATGATGGAGCACGCTGCACACCGACCCCCGGCGCGAGGCGGCGCGGGCGTTTGCCATTGACGGAATCCGGGTACACTCGAAGGCGACCCACGGTCGAGTCCTGACTGTGTCGCTCCCGCTCTCCAGCCAGTTTTTTGTACCCGATGCCAAAACGAATCCTGCTAGTCGACGACAACCGCGACGTCGCAGATGCGCTCGCGGCGCTCGTCGAGTTCGACGGTCATCAAGCCCGATGCGCCGCCAATGGACATGAGGCCCTGCTCGTTGCCGGATTGTTCCTTCCCGAACTTGCCTTCGTGGACTGGAGGCTTCCGGACATGAGCGGCGGCGAACTGGTGGACCAGCTTCGGCTCAACCCCGCTCTGTCGCATACCCGGTACGTTCTGCTGTCGGGACACACCGACCCGGACATCGCGGCCAAGGCTGCAGCAGCCGGTTTCGACAAATGTCTGACGAAACCCGTGCGGCTCGAAGACCTGCTGGCCTGCCTGTGACGCCGGTCTGACCGGCTGCCGCTTCGGCACCGGTTGCCCTCCGTGGCGATCTTGACGGCTCGCGCCGGGTGCTGGAACGAGAATTGCGCACCCTGCCTCGCTCGTGCGCAGCGTCGAATCCTCCACGAACATCGCCGTTCCGAAATCCAGCAGCGTCTCCCGGGAGCCGAGTCGCGTCATGAACAAGGAAGTTCCACCGCCGATCGAGCGCCCCTTGACCCGCTGGCCGGGCGAAATGGCGGAGCGCATCGCCGCATTCGACTGGAGCGACACGGCGCTCGGCCCACGCGAAACGTGGTCGGCGAGCCTCGTCGCCGCGATCAATATGCTCCTCGCCTCGCCTTCTCCGCTCGTCATGCTTTGGGGACACGAAGGCACGATGGTCTACAACGACGCCTACGCGGTTTTCGCGGGCGGCCGGCATCCGTTCCTGCTCGGCAAACCGGTCGAAACCGGCTGGCCAGAGGTGGCGGCGTTCAACCGCAATGTCGTCGATACGTGCCTCGCCGGTGGAACGCTGGCCTTCCAGGACAAGCAGCTCGTGCTGTATCGCGAAGGTCACGCCGAAGACGTCTGGTTGGACCTGAGCTACAGCCCGGTTTTCGAAGACGACGAGCGGCCGGCGGGCGTCATCGCCATCGTGTTCGAAACGACCGCGAAGGTGCAGGCGGAAAGGCAGCGCAAGGTGGCCGAAGACGCGCTGCTGCAACTGACCCAGACACTGGAGCAGCGCGTCGCCGAGGAGGTGGGCGCGCGCGTGGCAATGGAGGAGCGGCTGCGTCAGGCACAAAAGCTGGAGGCGATCGGCAGTCTCACGGGCGGCGTGGCGCACGACTTCAACAACGTCTTGCAGGTCATTTCCGCCAACCTGCAACTCATCGAGCTTTCCACGCGAGGCAACGTCGCGCTCGAGCGGCGCGTGGCGGCGGTCAGCAACGCGGTGTCGCGCGGCGCGAAACTCGCCGCGCAATTGCTGGCCTTCGCACGCAGGCAACCGCTCGCGCCGGCCGTTCTGAATCCCTTCCGGCTGGTCGAAGGCATCGCCGAGATGCTTCACCGGACCTTGCCGGAGACGATCGAACTCGCCATCGTGCCCGCGCAGGAGAGCTGGAATATCTGTGCAGACCGAAGTCAACTGGAAAGCGCGCTGTTGAATCTGGTCATCAACTCGCGCGACGCGATAGACGGACCGGGACGCATCTGCGTTTGTCTCGCGAACATCGATGCAGGCAACGACGAACTGGCGCGCCGCGACGGCGTGCCAGCGGGCGAATATGTGCGTCTGTGCGTTTCGGACTCGGGCAGCGGCATGCCCGACCACGTGAAAGCGCGCGTGTTCGAGCCGTTCTTCACGACCAAGGCCGAGGGCCAGGGGACGGGACTGGGCTTGAGCATGGTGCACGGGTTCGTGGCGCAGAGTTCGGGCCACGTTGTCATCGAAAGCGCGCAAGGCCAGGGCACGACCGTCAACCTCTATTTCCCGCGCAGCCTGGAGGCGGAATACGACGCTTACAAGCCGACCGTTGCGAGACAGGAGCGCGGCGGCGAGACCATTCTCGTGGTCGAAGACGATGCCGACGTGCGCATTGCCGCGATCGAAATGCTGGCCCAGCTCGGCTACAAGGTGCTCTCCGCGCAAGATGGCGAAAGCGCGCTCAAGCTGATCCAGAGCGGCCAGCGTTTCCACCTTTTGTTCACGGATGTCGTGACGCCGGGCACGGTGAGAAGCAGCGAACTGGCTCGTATTGCGAGCGGGCCGCCGTATTACGCCGAGGTCCTGTTTGCCTCTGGCTACACGCGCGACGTCATTTTCCACGACGGCAAGCTCGACGAAGGCGTCGCGCTCATTAGCAAGCCTTATCGATACGACGAGCTTGCCGTTGCGGTGCGCAATGCGCTCAACAAGACCGACTGACGCAAGCTCAGGTCTTCAGCCCGATCTGCATGCGTCCGAGTGGCGTCAGGTCATCGACTGTTGCGCGCCCGAGGAAATCGACTTCGAAATGATCCGTCGGGAAGTCCGGCGGACTCTTGCCCTCGAGGAAGCTCGGCAGTTGCCGCGCGAGATACGCGTCGTTCTTGGCGCAGGACGGCGCCGACGCGATGTACATCACGTTGCTGTAGCCCTTGCCGCGATGCGCATCCTCCACGGCATGAATGACGTCGCTGTGCCAGAAGACGGTATCGCCCGGTTGCATCAGTGGGATCGACGAAAGCGCGTGGAAAAGCGGCGCGTGATACTCCGGCTTGATCGAGAGCGCCCGGCCCGGCATCGCGCCGCACAGGTCGTCGTCGGCAATGTCGTCCTGCAGCGCGCGCAGCAGGATGTAGACCATCGCGTTCGCAATAGGCACGAGTTGCAGCGTGCCGTCGCCGGGGCCTTGCTGCGTGAGCGCCGTCCAGCCCTGAAACGTGCGGAACATCGAGCAGACAGCGGGTGATGGAATCTCTTCGACCGCGGTGCGCCACGCCGCATCGAACGCGTCATAGTCGCGCCAGTTTCCGGAGAACACGTGGCGGTAGACCTTGCGGAAGTTTGCTTCGATCCAGCGCTCGACTGAACCACCGTCGCAATGCGCGGAAAGCCCCAGCGACTCGGAGCCTGGCGGCCGGCGGCGCAGCCGGTCTGCATAAACCGGCACGTGATCCGGGTCGAAGTGCACGCGGCCTTCGCTCTCGGTGCGCCACAGCCGGTTCAGGAACACGCGCGCCTGCGTGAGTTCCGGCGACTGGCGCGCCAGCACTTGCGGCTTCGACCAGTAGACACCGTAGATCTGCGGCTTGCTCGAGGCCAGCTGGCCGAAGTATTTGTCTTCGGCGCGATGAAGCAGCTTGCGGTCGAGATCGTTGCGCTCGACATAGTCGGCAATCTCGTTGTCCCACTGCTCCACGAGCGAGCGGTCGAAGACCTTGCGGATGACACAGGCGCCGCGCGCCTTCACGAGCGCGATCTGCTCCGCGCTCACCCGGTTGCCGACGATGTCCGCGAAGGCGATTTCGGGGATAACCGGCTCACCCCGGTCGCGAAGCTGGGCAATGCGATGCGCCTGTTCGTGCATGGCCGATTCGACCTCGGCGAACACGGCCTGGTAGTTGGGCAGTTTTTCCCGCAGTTCCTGCTTGGCCTGGCGGATAGCCGCGGGCAGGTCGTCGATATGCAAAGCCATGTCGTTGTCTCCACCTTGGTGATTTCGAATGATGGGAGCGTACGCCGGCGCAGCCTTGGCCGGTGATATTATCAAGTCAATCTTTTTGTAGTTTCGGCCATGAAAGCAGCGTACGAGCACGTCGACTTCGGCAGCAGGTGTTCGGTGCGGGTTTACCACCGGCGCTTGCCGCGCATTCCGTTCGAGTGGCATCACCACCCGGAATACGAACTCACGCTGACGATGAACAGCCAGGGCAAGCGCTATATCGGCGACTCGGTCAACGTTTATGGCGCCGACGATCTCGTCCTGGTCCCGCCGGACATGCCGCACACGTGGTCGTCCAATCGCTCGATCGACCCGGCGGATTCGCAGGTCGCCATCGTCATCTGGTTCGAAGGCAGCTGGGTGCAGCGCCTCGCCGACGTTTGCCCGGAATACGCGAACCTGCGCAACCTGCTGCGTCGCGCGGCCTGTGGACTGGTCTTCGAAGAGGGCGCCGGCGCGCACATGCGCGGCTATCTCGACCATCTTTTGTCGGCGGACCCGCGCGGGCGTCTGGCTGCCGTGCTGGAGATCCTCGCCTGGCTGTCCGATTTACCGGCTACCCAGCTGGCGACGCCCAGCGCGTTCGAAGGCCGCGTTGGCGCGTCTTCGGGCTACGAGCCCGAGCAACTGAACCGGGTGCTTGCGCTGATCGAAACGCAGTTCTCGCAACCCTTGCGGCTTTCGACGCTCGCCAAGGCCGCGGGTCTGTCCGAACGCACGCTGACGAGACATTTCGTGCAGCACACGGGCGAAAGCGTGGGGCAGTACATCGCGCGGGTGCGAATCGGCCACGCCTGCCGGCTGTTGTCCGACACGCAGATGCCCATCTCCGTGATCGCCACCCGCTCGGGGTTTCCCAACGCCGCGAATTTCAACCGGCAGTTCAAGGCCACGAAAGCGTTGACGCCGGTGGCCTACCGACAACAATTCAAGGGTGCAAAGCTTGACGAGGATCATGCTGCGCCGTCCCTGACCGAGCGCTCGCCTTCTCTCGAGCCTGCGCGGCGGATGGCGGGCGTCAAGCCCCGGTTGCGCCGGGCCTGAGGTCCCGAACGCGGGGTTGAGCCATCGCAAACGGACCGAGGCTAACCGTAAGCCAGTCGCAATGATTCGCTATGCCTGCTCGCGTCAGCGATTTCCCTGGAGTGCTGTCATTAGCGCCAGGAATGTGGTGATATAGCGAAAAATCGCACGGTCGGACAGAAAATTCACGCTCGATAAGAAATGCCCAAACAAAGGAGACAGTCCATGAGGATGTTGCGCTCGTTGCTGGTTGGTGCGGTGGTATCGTCGTCGTTGTCGGGAGGGGCCGCGCAAGCGCAGACGGTCAAGATTGCCTTTATCGATCCGCTGTCCGGCTTGATGGCGTCACTCGGAACAAATCAGCTGCACAGCTGGCAATACACGGCCGAATACGCCAACGAGCACAACTGGGCAAACGGCACGAAGTTCGAGGTGGTCGGATTCGACAACAAGCTTTCGCCGCAGGAAAGCCTGACCCTGCTGAACCAGGCTGCCGACCAGGGCATTCGCTATATCGTGCAGGGCAACGGCTCGTCGGTCGGCCTCGCGCTGGAGGATGCGGTCGCCAAGTACAACTCGCGCAATCCGGGCAAGGAAATCGTCTACCTGAACTACGCCGCGGTGGACCCGGCCATGACCAACGCCCGGTGCGACTACTGGCACTTCCGCTTCGACGCCAACGCCGACATGAAGATGGATGCGCTCACCACGTTCCTCGCGCGCGACAAGGACATCAAGAAGGTCTACCTCATCAATCAGGACTACTCGTTTGGACACGACGTTTCGCGCGTGGCGCGCGAGGACCTGAAAAGCAAGCGCCCGGATATCGTGATCGTCGGCGACGATTTTCATCCGCTCGCGCGCGTGAAGGACTTCTCGCCCTACACCACCAAGATCAAGGCGTCCGGCGCCGACACGGTGGTCACGGGCAACTGGGGCAGCGACCTCGCATTGCTCGTGAAGGCGAGCAAGGACGCGGGCGTGACGGCCAACTTCTACACCTATTACGCAGGCACGACCGGCGTGCCGACGGCCATGGGCGCGTCTGGCGCCGACCATGTGAAGTACGTGGGCGTGTTCGGCCCGAACACGGCGAACAACCCGCCCGTGGTTGGGCAGATCATCGAGGGCTACAAGAAGAAGTACAACGACGACTATTACCTGGCGACGGCCTATGCCGCCATCGAAATGCTGAGCAAGGCGATGAACGCAACGAAGTCGACCGATCCCGTCAAGGTGGCCAAGGCCATGGAGGGCATGACGGTCGACGGCATGAACGGTCCGGTGGCGATGCGCGCTGCCGATCACCAGGCGCAACAGTCGCTCGTGATCGCGACATGGACCAAGGCGGACGGCAAAACGGTAAAGTACGACCAGGAGAACACCGGCTATGGCTGGCGCACCGACGTCCAGCTTGGGCCGACCGCGGCAACGCAGCCGACCACTTGCCAGATGAAGCGCCCGGGCTGAACGTGCTCTCGCTACGACACTTCACAAGGATCATCGGGCAGTGGAATTCCTGACCATCTCTCTGTTGAACGGCATCGGCTACGGGCTGCTGCTGTTCATGCTTTCCTCGGGCCTCACCTTGATCTTCAGCATGATGGGCGTGCTCAATTTCGCGCACGCCAGCTTTTACATGCTCGGGGCCTACTTTGCCTACACCATTGCCAGCAAGATCGGTTTCTGGCCGGCGCTCGTGGTGGCGCCGGCGCTCGTGGCGTGTGTCGGCGCGCTCGTCGAACGTTTCGGCTTGCGCACCGTGCACAAGTATGGGCATGTGGCGGAATTGCTGTTCACCTTCGGCCTGTCATATCTGATCGTGGAGGGCGTCAAGCTGGTCTGGGGACTGGCGGCGGTGCCGTACGCCATTCCGCCCGAACTGAACGGGGCGCTGTTCAAGGTGTACACGTCGGAGTTTCCGAAGTATCGCGCCTTCATGATGCTCATCTCGATCGCCATGCTCGCGGCGCTGTATCTGCTGTTGACACGCACGCGCATCGGTCTCGTCATTCAGGCGTCGCTCACGCACCCGGAAATGGTCGAGGCGCTCGGGCACAACGTGCAGCGCGTGTTCATGCTGGTGTTCGGCGGCGGCGCCGCGCTGGCGGGCCTCGCCGGCGTGATTGGCGGCAACGCGTTCGTCACGTCGCCTTCGATGGCCGAGTCGGTCGGCACCATCGTGTTCGTGATCGCCGTGGTGGGCGGCATGGGTTCGCTGCCGGGCGCGTTCATCGCGTCGCTGCTGATCGGCATCATGCAGACCTTCGCCGTCACGATCGATGCCTCGCTCTCCGATCTGTTCTCACTCGTTGGCGTGACGGTCACGGACGGCACGACGCTCTCGTCGCTGTGGCGCATGCCGGTCTCGCAGGTCGCGCCGATTCTGCCTTATCTGCTCATGGTGCTCATGATGATCCTGCGACCGCGCGGGTTGCTCGGCAAGCGGGAGGGCTGACCGATGAAACCGCTCATTCAGGCCAGCGCCGGTTCGGCCATGCAACGCCGCGGATGGCTGCAATCTGCGCATTCGCTGCGCTGGATCATTTGGGGCGCCACGGTGCTCGTGATGCTGGTGCTGCCGCTCGTGTTTTCCAGCGGCTTCGCGATCGCGCTGCTGTCGCAGATGGGCATCATGGTCATCTTCGCGCTCTCGTACAACATGCTGCTCGGTCAGACCGGCATGCTCTCGTTCGGGCACGCGGTGTACTCCGGGCTCGGCGCATTCGTCGCGGCGCATGTGCTCAACCAGATCGGCGCGAGCCATTTCCCGTTGCCCGTTTCGTTGTTGCCGCTGTTCGGCGGGCTCGGGGGCATGCTGTTCGGCGTGCTGTTCGGCTACGTGACCACGCGCAAGTCGGGCACCACCTTTGCGATGATCACGCTCGGCATTGGCGAAATGGTGGCGGCGAGTTCGCTGATGTTTCCCGGGTTTTTCGGCGGCGAGGGCGGGGTGCCGACCAATCGCACGGTTGGCCATGCGGTGCTGGGCATCACTTACGGCCCGGCGATCCAGGTGTACTACCTGATCGCAGTGTGGTGTCTCGTGTCGATGATCGCCATGTACGCATGGACGCAGACACCGCTCGGTCGTATCGCCAACGCCGTGCGTGACAACCCCGAGCGTGTGGAATTCGTCGGGTACAACACGCAGCGCGTGCGCTTTTTCGTGATGGTCCTTTCGGCGTTCTTCGCCGGCATTGCGGGCGGCCTCTCGGTGATCGACTTCGAGATCGTGACCGCGGAGAACGTCGGCGCCGCGCAGTCCGGCGGCGTGCTGCTCGCGACGTTCATCGGCGGCGGCGCGTACTTCTTCGGGCCGATCATCGGCTCTATTTTGTTCGTGCTGTTTGCGGTCGCGTTGTCCAATCTCACGCCGGCATGGTTGCTATACCTCGGCCTTTTCTTCGTGCTGGTGGTGATGTACGTGCCGGGCGGCGTGTCGAGCCTGCTGATGAAGCAGGTCCCTCTCATCGCGGCGCGCAAGCTGCACCGCATGCTGCCGTCCTATGCGGCGGCGTTGGGCGCCGCGCTGATTTTGCTTGCTGCGCTCGTGCTGACGGTCGAACTCGTCTACAAGGTGCAGATCGATAGCGACAACGGCACGGCCATGGCGTTCTTCGGCCTGAACTTCGATGCCGCGTCGTGGAAGCCCTGGACCGTCGCCGCGGTGCTGTGGGCGCTGGGCGCACAGGCGGGACGCCTCGCGGCTGCGCGGGTGCGCGACGCGTGGGATGGCGTGCAACGGGAAATCGCAGGGAGCAACGTATGACGGCCGCACTGGAATTGCGTGACGTGCGCAAGAATTTCGGGCGCACCGAGATCATTCGCGGTGTGGACCTGAATATCGCGAAGGGCGAACGTCACGCGCTGATCGGTCCCAACGGCGCCGGCAAGTCGACGACGTTCAACCTGATTTCGGGGCGCATGGCGCCGAGTTCCGGCACGGTCAAACTCAACGGCGTCGAGATCGGCGGGCTGCCGCCGTACAAGATCAACCGCATGGGGCTCTCGCGCAGCTTTCAGGTGACGAACATTTTTCACCGCCTTTCGGTGTTCGAGAATTTGCGCTGCTCCGTGTTGTGGTCGCTCGGCTACCGGTATTCGTTCTGGCATCGCCTCGAGCAATTGCGCGACGCGCGCGAACGCGCCGAAGCAGTGCTCGAACTGATCGGCCTGCAGGGCCGCCACGACACCCTTGCAGGGCTGCTGACTTACGCCGAGCAGCGGGCGCTCGAAATCGGCATCACGATTGCGGGCGGCGCCGAGGTGATCCTGCTCGACGAACCCACGGCGGGCATGAGCCGCTCGGAGTCGGATCATGCAGTGGAGCTGATTCGCCGGGTCACCGTCGGCAAGACGCTGGTGATGGTCGAGCACGACATGAGTGTCGTCTTTGGCCTCGCCGACCGCATTTCGGTGCTCGTGTACGGCGAGGTGATCGCCACGGACACGCCGCAAGCCATCCGTAACAACCGCCGCGTGAAGGAAGCCTATCTGGGCACCACGCTGGACGAACCCGCAGGTGCACATTGATGGCGACCGCCAATTCCATGCTCCAGGTGCGCGACCTGCACGCGTACTACGGCAAGAGCCATATCCTGCACGGCGTCGAGATGCAGGTGGGCGAGGGCGAGATCGTCGCCTTGCTCGGGCGCAACGGCGTGGGCCGCTCGACGCTGGCCAAAGCCATCATGGGGCTGGTGCGGTGCGAGGGGCAGATTCTGCTGCGCGGCGAAGAAGTGCGCGGGCTGCGCACCTTCGAGGTTGCGCACCGGGGCATCGGCTACGTGCCGGAGAACCGCGATATCTTCCCGACGCTCACCGTGCAGCAGAACCTGATGCTCGGCGAAAAGCGCAACCGCTCGCGCCAGAAGCCGCGCTGGCAGTTCGACGACATGTACCGGATGTTCCCGCGCCTGAAGGAGCGCGAGGACACGCCCGCGGGCCTGCTGTCAGGCGGCGAGCAGCAGATGCTGACGCTGTGCCGCACGCTCATGGGCGACCCCGACCTCATCATCATCGACGAGCCGACCGAAGGGCTCGCGCCGCTCGTCGTCGCGCAGGTGGGCGAGTATCTGAAGACGCTGAAGGCGCGCGGCATTTCGGTTCTGCTCGTCGAGCAGAAGCAGGCCATTGCGCTCGATATCTCGCAGCGCGTGTACGTCATGGGGCACGGCCAGATCGTGTTCGAGGGGACGCCGCAGCAGTTGAAGGCCGATGCGCGCGTCCGCCAGGAATGGCTGGAAGTGTAGGGCGCGCTTCGATCGTTCGCCCTGCCGAAGCAGTTCCGCTTAGCGTGCGGGCAAGTTACCCGGTGAGTACACAGGCTGCTGGCCGGCAGCGCCAAAAAGATCTTCGGGTTGATCGTTCATACGCTGCCGTATGCTGTCGTTGACGACCATGCCTGCCGGGAAGGCCCGCGCGCCCACTCCCGCTGCCAGCCAGACAGGATCCGCAACCCATTCCCGGTGTCGCGGCCCCAAGGGATTGGATTGGACGGCAACGGGGGGATGAAGGGCGAACTTCAAACCCACGTCAGTCTGCTGCAACCTGTCCGCGATCCAGACCAGGGGGCCGTCGGAGAGGCCGTGATCGGCATAGCCGCCGCCGACATCGCAATGACCGCCTGGAAAGAGCGCTTGCGTCACGTTCGGGTTGGGATTCCACAGCGTCGGCTCGAACGGCCTGCGTTGCTCGTCGAGCGAGACGGCGTGCACGCCGAGGCCAATGTCCGGGTTGAGCGTCAGATCGCAGAACCGGAACAGATCGATGGCGGAACCCTCATAGTAGAGTGGAATACCGAGCGAACCCACCGTATCCCAAACCGCGACTGCAGTGACTTTTGCGTCCACGAACGAGTTGGCGTCCAAAGGCTTCGGTTCGGAGAAGGCGCGATGGATCGTCAAGAACTCCACCACGCCGTCTGCGATCTTCTGGAACGTCGTATCGTGGCCGTGTCTCCATCGATACCACGCCGCCACCGCGGTGTCGTAACGATTCTGATCGTCGATGGCAGCGAGATCCGGCCGCAGCAGACCCTGTCCTGCAATTAGTCCCGCAAGGGCTCGCGCGGTGTACGCGCCGCGGCTGAATCCGACGATCACGATGCTGTCGCCCGGTTCGAAATTGCGCGAAATATACGTATAGCCACGCGCGATGCGGGCGACGACACCGACGCCAAACGCGCCGCCGGCGACTTTATCGACCAGTTGCTGGGAATTTCCGACCCCGTGAATATACTTCGCGATTTGTACGGGTTTGCCGTTTGCGTCTGCAAGGGCCTTTTCCATCTCGACGCCACCCCAGTCGGTTCCTTCGGGCAGCATGTTTCCATCGAGCCACGCGAAAAGCTTGCATACGTTGGTCAGTGCCGGCTGACACCCTGCCACGGCGTCAGGCGCGCCGCCATCGCCTTTTCCTGCCGGATCGTCGGGGCCGTTCCACGTGCCGTCTGCGCAAAAGACTATCGTTTTGGACATCGCTGGCTCCTCACACGCAATCCAGTCGCAACATACGGAACGTTTGTTCGCAATCCTGAGTATCGTCCCGGTGCGTTACCTCAGCCGATGCGGCATCGCGTGCGGTGCGCGTGCCGAACGTCAGATCTACAAATATAGCTTCTGCGCCCCGGATTGCGAGGTCGGGAATGTACGATGGCGCACGTATGACAGGGGACGGTAGGGCTCGCAGCGGCTGGATCAGCTGCTGTGAACGGGCTAGGTCAGGATGTCCGGCATTTTATCCGGTAGCCCTCGGCTCCATGAACGTATGGCGGAAATATTCTCTCACCGCATGCATGGCCGGGCTCAGTTCCATGTTCTTGCGCCATGCCAGACCAACGCTCATCGCGGGTACAGGATCGAGCAGCACGATCGTCTCGATGCGTCGACCTTCGAGCGACCACGGACGATAGACCATATCGGACAGAATGGCGACGCCAGACCCATTCGCCACCATGCTGCGAACAGCTTCAACCGACGAAGTCCGGAGTATCACATTCGGCCGCCATGGCGTCTCGTTCCAGTAGCGCATCGCCGTTTGCGCAGCCTCGTCTACCGTCAACATCACAAAGGGCTCGTCTGCCACTTCGGAAAAGGTCACGCTCTCTCGCCTTAGCAGCGGATGGTGGGCGGCAACCCATAGCCGGCGCACGGAATGAATCATGGGCTCCAGAGCAAGCTCGGGGTTCGACACGTTCGACGTGAGGAGCACGGCCATGTCGTATTGCCCGCTAATCAAGCCCTCTTCGATGGCGTCGCGATTCAACTCATGCAATTGAATGGTCAGGCGGGGGTACAGCGCATTCAGCCGTTGTATGTGATGCGGCAGGAAATATCCCAACACCGTATAGCTCGCCGCGATAGCAAGCGTGCCGGTGAGCGTGCTCTCGAGGTTGGGAATCCGCATGGCCTCATCCACCGACGCGAGAATGGTGTACGCGTGATTGAGAAAGCGACGGCCGGTGTCGGTCAACGTGACGCCTGCGGCGTTACGCACGAAGAGCTGAGTGCCCAAACTCTCTTCCAGCTCCTTGATTGCACTCGTCACTGCGGACTGAGATATGGTCAGATGAATCGCCGCTTGGGAAAGCTGTCCAAGCTCGGCAGTCGCGACGAAATACTTTAGTTGTCTGAGGGTAAGCGCCATCTTCGAAGTCAAACCGCTGGACGTCAGAGTGAGGTCATCACGCGGATGCTATCGAAAAAATCGATACCAACGCATACAAAAATAAAACTTTTTTGGCTAACCCTGTCCGTATAACCTCCATTTCACATTGGTTGGCGTGCGCGTGGAGACGCCCGACCGCTCAAATCTGGAGGGGAAACAGTATGAAGAAGCAGTGCGTCGACCTGAACTCCGATATGGGAGAAGGCTTCGGACCGTGGCGAATCGGCGATGGTGTCGACGAACAGATCATGCCGCTCATCAGCTCGGCGAATATCGCCACCGGCTTTCACGCCGGCGATCCCAACATCATGGCGCGGACGGTACAGATGGCGCAGGAGGCTGGCGTGGGTATCGGTGCGCATCCGGGATTTCGCGATCTGGTCGGTTTCGGCCGTCGAAACATCGCTGAAACGCCTCAGGCGCTGGTCAACGACATCCTTTATCAACTTGGCGCGCTGCGTGAGTTCGCACGCCTGCATGGCATCCGGCTGCAGCACGTGAAACCGCACGGTGCGCTCTACATGCACGCAGCGCGCGACGAGGCATTCTCGCGGCTCTTCGTTGAAACGCTGCAACAACTCGATCCCAATCTGTTGCTCTTCTGCATGGAGTCGTCTGCGACGTACCGCATCGCGCGCGAGATCGGGCAACCGGTCGTCCGGGAGTTTTACGCCGATCGCGACTACGACCGCAGTGGTTCGATCGTATTCATCCGTCGCGTCGGTCGTCTCGATCCCGAACAGGTCGCCGATAAGGTCCTGCGAGCGTGTACGGAAAGCAAAGTGCGGACGGTCGATGGAGACGATATCGACATCGACTTCGACTCCGTTTGCATCCACAGCGACACGCCCGGCGCACTGGAGCTCGTCCAGCAGACTCGCGAGCGGCTCGTTCGGGAAGGGATTCGAATTACCGGGCCGCAGGCGGCGACGACAAAGATCTAAATCAATTCAAGGAGAGACATGATGGCACTGCACGATATCGTCAGCCCCCTGCCGGGCACGTTCTACCGGCGCCCCTCGCCAGAGGCGCAGTCCTACGTCGCCGTCGACTCCGCCGTTGAGGCCGGCACGATCATCGGCCTCGTCGAAGTGATGAAACAATTCACCGAAATCGAGAGCAGCGTCTCGGGCCGCGTAACCGAGCTTCTCGTCGAGGACGGAGAGCCTGTGGACGCTGGACAGGTGCTGATGCGTATCGAGGAGTGAACTCATGAACGTGCAAGATTCAACGACGACGTTCTACCGCCCCAGACGAATTCGAACCGTTCTGGTTGCGAATCGCGGCGAGATCGCGGTGCGCGTGATTCGCGCGGCGCAGGAGCTTGGCATGCGTGCTGCGGTCGTGGTGAGCGACGCGGACCGAGACAGCCTGGCCGCCCGCATGGCGGACGAAGCGGTGCATATCGGTTCTTCGCATGCGGCAAAGAGCTATTTGAATCCCGCGGCGGTTCTCGCTGCCGCAAGGCAATGCGGAGCAGATGCGGTTCATCCGGGCTATGGTTTCCTGTCCGAAAACGCGGACTTCGCGGCGCAGGTGGAGGCGGCCGGCCTGGTCTTCGTCGGGCCGACGTCGCAGGTAATCGCAACGATGGGCGACAAGGCACGCGCGCGCGAGACGGCGCAGCGCGCTCACGTGCCCACGGTGCCCGGCAGCGCCGGTATCGTAAGCACGCGCGACGAAGCCCGGGAGGTCGCTGCGCGCATCGGCTACCCCATCATGATCAAGGCGGCAGCGGGTGGCGGCGGCCGTGGCATTCGCGTTGCATATGACGCCGCCCAACTCGACGCGGAATTGCCGCTTGCGCAGCGCGAAGCCCAGGCAGCGTTCGGCGATGGCGGCGTCTATCTCGAGCGATTCATCGCACGCGCCCGGCACATCGAGGTGCAGGTACTGGGCGACGGCAATGACGTCATCCACCTGTTCGAGCGCGAGTGCTCCTTGCAACGGCGACGTCAAAAAATTCTCGAAGAAGCGCCCTCGCCGTCTCTCACACCGAAGTTGCGCGCGGAGCTTTGCGCGTCGGCGGCGCGCCTCGCAAAGCAGGTCGGATATCGAAGCGCTGGCACACTCGAATATCTCTTCGACGAAACGCGCGGCGAGTTTTACTTCATCGAAATGAACACGCGTATTCAGGTCGAGCACCCGGTCACAGAGGCGATTACGGGCGTCGATCTCGTGCGCGAAATGCTGCGCATTGCAGATGGTGAGCCGTTGCGCTTCAGCCAGAGCGACATCGTGCTGCGCGGCGCGGCGCTTGAATGCCGCATCAACGCGGAAGACCCGATGCAGGACTTCCGCCCGAATCCAGGGCGCGTAGACGAGCTGGTCTGGCCGACCGGCCCCGGTGTGCGAGTCGATTCGCTGCTGTACCCCGGCTACGTCGTGCCGCCGTTCTACGATTCGCTGCTCGCCAAGCTGATCGTGCACGACGAAAGCCGGGCGGCCGCCATCGAACGCCTCGCACGCGCGTTGCGGGAGTTGCATATTGGTGGCCTGAAAACCACGGCGCCGCTGCACCGTGCGCTCGTTGCAGACGACGACGTGCGCGCGGCCCACTATCACACCAATTATCTCGAGACTTGGATGACGGCGTGGCGCGAAAGTAGCGAGGCCGCATCGCTCGTGGCGGGAGAACGCGCCGTTGCAGTGCCGTCTGGCGCACGGGAGGCATCATGACCATACGCTATACCTTTGGCGGCGACGAATTCGTATTTGCCGAGATCAGCGAGGAGATGTCGCTCGAAGCGTTTTTCCAGGGCACGGCGATTACGCGCGAACTCCAGCGCCGCAACGTGGCGGGCGTGACCGAAATCTGCCCGGCGAATGCCTCGTACCAGGTGCGCTATGACCCGGACGTCATTGCCCCTGATGCGCTCGTCGCGCTGCTGCGGAGCATCGAGGCCGAAGTCGGCGAAGCCGCGCTCGACATCGATACGCGCATTGTCGAAGTCCCGGTGCTCTATAACGATCCCTGGACGCACGAGACGCTCATGCGTTTTCGTGAGCGTCACCAGGACCCTTCCTCGACGGACCTCGAGTACGCGGCGCGCATAAACGGCAAACGCGACGTCGATGAATTCATTGCGGCACATGCCGGCTCGCCGTGGTTCGTTTCGATGGTTGGCTTTGTCGCGGGGCTGCCGTTCATGTACCAGATGGTCGAGCGCGAGCGTCAGCTTCAGGTGCCGAAATACCTGCGGCCGCGCACTGACACGCCGAAGTTGACGGTCGGCCATGGCGGTTGCTTCGGCTGTATTTACTCTGTGCGCGGCGCGGGCGGATACCAGATGTTCGGCGTGACCCCAGCGCCGATTTTTGACCCGGCGCAACGGCTCGATTATCTGCGTGACTTCATGGTGTTTTTCCAGCCTGGCGACATCGTGAAGTTCAAACCGATCGATCGTGCAGCCTATGACGAAGCCGTTGCCGCCGTCGAGGCGGGCACCTTCTCGCTACGTGTACGCCCCGTGAAATTCTCGCTTGATGCCTTCCTGCGCAATCCTGACGAATACAACCGTTCCCTCGTCGAGGTGCTGAATGCCAACTGATACGCTCAATGTGATCGAGGTTCTGAAGCCGGGACTAGCCACGTCGGTGCAGGACACGGGACGCCAGGGCTACTACCACGTTGGTATTCCCCCTTCCGGATCGCTCGACCAGTATTCGTCTCGTGCGGCGAACCTGCTCGTAGGCAATGTCGAAGATGCGGCCGCGCTCGAATTCACGCTGCTGGGCCCTGAACTGCTGTTCCACTCGGAAACGCTGATCGCGCTAACGGGTGCGGAGATGACTCCGAAAATCGACGGTGTCGCCTATCCGTCCAACACGGCCCTGCGGATTCGCGCCGGAAGCAAGCTCTCGTTCGACTATGTGAAGCGTGGCGCACGCGCGTACCTGGCAATCGCCGGTGGTATTGACGTTCCGGCGGTGTTGGGCAGCAGGTCGACCTACACGCTCGGCGCTATCGGCGGCCTCGAGGGTCGTCGGCTGCAAAAGGGAGACCGTCTCAAGATGGGCGCCAGCAACGCAAAGCTGAGTGAGGGTGTCGAACTGCCCGCCGCCTTGCGTGCAAAGCTCGACACAACGGTCGAACTGCGTGTGCTAACGGGCCTTTATCACTACCGCCTCACCAGCGAGTCGGCGCAAACGTTCTTCGATGATGAGTGGACCGTCGCGCCCGAAGCGGACCGCATTGGTTATCGATACAAGAACGGGCGTCCGCTCCATTTCATGGACCGAGAACAACCCTTCGGTGCAGGCGCCGATCCGTCGAATATCGTCGATGCCTGCTATCCGATTGGCTCGATCCAGGTGCCGGCCGGGCTTGAGCCGATCATTCTGCATCGTGACGCGGTGTCAGGGGGCGGATATGCCACGATCGGTACGGTGATCAGTGCCGATATGGATCTGATCGGCCAGATGCAGCCTAACCACCGGGCGCGCTTCGTGAGCGTGACCATGAATGAGGCACTCGCTGCACGACGCGAGTATCGACATCGACTTGCCCTGCTACGCGAAGCACTAGCGCGCTAGCCCGTTCGAAGCTAAGGGGAGACCGGCAGCAGCGCCGCTCCCTGCCTTTTCCTTTCGCGACCCGCGTTCCGTGTGGCTTCCAGCCGCACGGCGGGAGCGCTCGCACGTTCTTCGCAACATCGGCTGCCCGCCCGGCGTCAAGGCAGCCCCGTGAGTTGCATCGCACCGCGGTACGGACGCCGTTCGTTAAATGCAGACTCGAGGAGCAGATCATGGCCAACCTGGCTCAGGAAAGCGCGGAGGAAGCCGTCGATCTATCGACGGTCGCCATTCCCGATAGCGCAAGAATGGCGCCCTTTTCGCTAACGATGGCGTGGTGGGCAGTATGTAGCGCAGTGTTTTACATTGTGGTTGGCGCGACGCTTGCACTGACTTACGGAGCGCGCAACGCATTGATCGGCATGGCGCTATCGGTCGTATCGTATGGCGTCATCAACTCGATCATCAGTCGATACGCCATTCGCACCGGTTTGTCCGTTGCGCTGTTCTCACGCGTTCTGTTTGGAAGCATCGGCGCCGCGCTCGCGACGCTGATTTTCTTCGCAACGGCCATTTACTACGCCGTATTCGAAGGTTCGGTCATCGCAGTCGCGGCCAATCATCTGTTTCCCGCGCTGCCATACAAATGGGCCGCGCTGATTGTAGTCTGCTATAGCGTGCCGCTGGTATTCGGTAGCGTGCAACACTGGCTGGACAAGTTCAATGGCGTGCTGCTGCCGTTCTATCTGCTAGGACTCCTTGCGGCCGTGGGACTTGCGACCTGGGAATACGGCTATAACGCATCGTGGCTCGATTTCGGTCCCAAGGGCACGATACCCGTAGATGGCTGGTGGCAGTGCTTTGTTTACTACATGGGCGTATGGGTATTGATGATGTTCACGTTCGACTACGCCCGCTTCGGCCGCAAGGAAGATGCTGGATACCACGGCCGGTTTAATTTCGGTATTCCGTTCTATCTCGTCACGTTCCTCGTCAATGGCGCTGCGGGCATTTATCTCGTGAGTACGATTCCGGGTCTCGGCACGCTCTCCGAAGTTTCGGTTGTACTGGCGCTGTTGAAGTTGATGGGCATCTGGGGCTTGATGTTCGTCTGGGTCACCCAATCACGCATCAATACTGCTAACTACTATCTCGCAACCATCAACATGCAGGCCTTCTTCCAGAAGGTTGCAGGATTGCGTGCGCCGAAGTTCGTGTGGGCGCTGGTTGTTGGTGCTGTGGTCTACGCGCTGATGATGGCCGATATTTTCTCGAAGATCCTCCAGGCGCTTGCGTGGCAGGGTGTCTTCGTCGTCGCATGGGTTGGCGTCGCGCTGGCTCACATCACGTCGGCGCGCTATGAACGACTCATCGGCGCCGATATCGAATGCCGCGACTCTCACGTACCCCAGTTCAATCCCGGCGGTTTGATATCCTGGTTTGCCGGGGCCTTCGTCGGATTCGTCTTGAACAATGGCTCGGGCTTTCTTGTGTCGCTCTCCGCGCCAGCGACGTTCGTCATTTCCTGGACGGTTTATAGCGGCTTGCTGGCTAGTGCGAAGCGGACATGGTTCGTGCGGAATATGTGACCAGTGCAGTTTTTCTCCAGCTATTGGCCTCGCCAGCGACGTGGCTGGAAGTGAGCTTCGCGCATCGAGGGAGATGCCTGTCGACGTCCCCTCGGAGACGTGCAAAAGGCGGGAGCGCTGTTTTGGCCGCCTGCGTCAAACGGGCCGAACAGGATACCTGGCCGAAGTAGCTGGTCGTCAACGAATGAGATACGGGTTCGATAAGGCATCTGCGTTGAGGTTGCGAACTGGCAAACTTGTGTCGACCGCGATAGCGGACGTTAACGAATGTTCGGAACTCGCCGACAGTCTCCTTACGCGGCAGCGGCACGAACCGCCCAGAGGGCGCAATACCCGACTAAAACAAGCCGACCCACAAGCGGACGTTTGGAAAGCCCTGGTGTTGGCGCTGTCTTCGATGATTGAACGATGACTCAAGCCGCTTCGCCGGATTGCCCGATCTTCAACGGCCCGGCGACCTTGTAAGCGCAGAGGTTGACGCCGGACGGCGTTGATTTTGTGTCGTCGACTTGATGCGGCGAATGCCCTCGACAATGTCCGGTCCAAGCCACTCAAATTGGCCCCATTCAAGACTTTCTGGACGGTGCGTCGCGCGTCTTCTCCGGATGCCTGGATCACACCATCCGTGGCTACGTCCATCTTAAAGCCGACCTCTTACCTGCTCCAAGCCCGTACATCGTACTCGGTGGTCAACGATCCCGGGAAATGGCCAGCGTGGTCGCATTCGATGCGCACAGGAAAAGCAATGCCTCTCCCGGTAACCGGTAACCTGTGAGGTGCCGTTGATTGATCTCCACCCCAACCTCAGGACCTTCTTACCATGCAAAACGAATCGGATGATGTTATCGCTCGTCGCGCCTTCATGAAGAAGGCGGTTGCGCTGGTCGGCGCGACGTCCGCATTGGCCACGCAAAGTGGGGCGGCGAATGCCCAGGCCGCGAATGCACCGGCCACCAGTGGCCGAAAGGGGACGGTGTACACCGGCGATGTGATCCAGGGAAAGAAAGTCATTAGCGCGCTCGACGTCGACGACCTTGAGCGCGGCAAGACATACAAGTTCTACTTTGAGGGCGTGCAAATGCCGACGGGGCAGAACTGGTATGTGTCGGTGATCGTGGTCCACGGTGCGAAGCCGGGCAAGCGCGTCGCGCTGACCAGCGGGGTGCATGGCGACGAAATGAGCCCCGTGCACACGATACACAGCGTGATAAGTCAGCTCGATCCCGCGCAAATGTCAGGCACCGTGCTGGCGGTTCTTGACGTATCGCGCCCCGCGCTCGAAGCCATGGAGCGCCGATGGCCCAATACCGCACTTGGTAGCGGCCTCATCGACATCAACCGCGAATGGCCGGGCAACGAGAATGGCGCCAGCGCGCCGAGCCGGCATGCGGGACTGCTGTTCAACCGGCTGTTGAGGCCGAACACCGACTACGCAATCGATTTTCATACGGGCACGACCGGCATGGATTTGACGTCCTTTAATCTGGTCAGAATGGAATTGCCGGAGCCGCGAGCCATGGCGGAGCTTTTTCCGATCAAGCAGATCTTCGACAATCCCGCCTATCCCACGCTGCTTGCAAACGCATTCGTCAATGTGGGGATTCCCGCCATCACGCCCGAGATCGGTTCCGCGCGCGTTTTCGACTTCGACATGATTCCCTCGTTCGTCGAGGGCACGATGAACGTGCTCAAGCGCTACAACATCCTATCTGGTCCGATGGGGCGCACTGGGCGAGACGTCGGGACCTTCGTCGGCAACAGCGGCCACACGGTCATGTCGACGCACGGTGGATTCGTCGAACTGCTGGTCAAGCTGAATGAGAAGGTCAAGGCGGACCAGAAAGTGGCAATCCAGCGCAATACCTTTGGCGAAGTGGTCGCGGAGTATACGACCGAAGTCGCGGGCGAGGTGACGGGACGACGAACCGACGCCACGGCAGAGCCCCGAATTCCTCTCGTGATGATTCTTTATCTGAGTGCGGCCAGGGAGAATCCGGAGGACTATTCCGAATGAATTCGGGCCTTTGTGAGCTTGCGCTTGTGAACCTGGGAGTTGGTCTGCCCCACTGAGTCACGAATAGCGAGGACTTACAGTGGCAGCCAGCTAGCTGCGACCAGGGCAGCTAGCGATCGCGCAGAATTGCAGCGGGCCAGGATTGCCAGGACAGTGCGTTGACAGGCTTGTTGCAGAGGGTGGCGCCGCTGCGAGCACCCGACGTCAAACAATGCCCGTCGCATAGTACACGGCGATCACGAAGAAGACGGCCAGCGTCTTGATCACCGTCACCGCGAAAATGTCCCGATACGACTCGCGGTGCGTGAGCCCCGTGACCGCGAGCAGCGTGATGACCGCGCCATTGTGCGGCAGCGTGTCCATGCCGCCGCTCGCCATGGCCACCACGCGGTGCAGCACTTCCATCGGAATATGCGCCGCCTGCGCGTTCTTGATGAAGAGGTCCGACATGGCCGCGAGCGCGATGCTCATGCCGCCCGAAGCCGACCCCGTGATACCCGCAAGCGCGCTCACCGAAATGGCGGCGTTCACGAGCGGATTCGGAATGCTCTTGAGCGCATCGCTCACGACGATGAACCCGGGCAGCGCCGCAATCACACCGCCGAAGCCGTATTCAGAGGCGGTATTCATCGAGGCCAGCAGCGCCCCGGCCACGGCCGCCTTCGTGCCGTTTGCAAAGCGGTCTTTCACGCGGCCGAACGCCGTGACGATCACGAGCACGATGCCCGCGAGCAGCGCACCCTGAACCGCCCAGATCGCCACGACTTGCTTGACGGTGGCCGTGACCGGCGTATGAATGCCGGGCAGCACTTCGGGCGGCACGGTCACGGTGTCGCCGTACCAGACGGGAATCCAGTGCGTGAGCAGGAAGTTCGCCACGCCCACCAGCACGAGCGGCGCGACGGCGAGCGCCGGGTTGGGCAGGTGTTCGGTCTTCACGTGTTCCGGCTCGTTCACGAGCGAGGTGCCGTAGCCTTCGCCTTTCGACATCGCGCTGCGGCGGCGCCATTCGAGGTACGAGAGGCCCACCACGATGATGAAAAGCGAACCGATTACGCCAAGCGCGGGCGCGGCCCACGCAGTGGTCTTGAAGAACGTGGTGGGAATGATGTTCTGGATTTGCGGCGTGCCGGGCAGCGAATCCATCGTGAACGAAAATGCACCGAGCGCAATGGCACCCGGCATGAGGCGCTTGGGAATATTGCTCTGGCGATACAGTTCGGCGGCGAACGGGTAGACGGCGAACACCACCACGAAGAGCGAAACGCCGCCGTAAGTCAGCAGCGCGCACACGGCGACGATCACGGCGTTGGCGCGCGAGCGGCCGATATAGCGGATGGCGGCGTGCACGATCGCTTCGGAAAATCCCGATAGTTCGATCACCTTGCCAAATACCGCGCCGAGCAGGAACACGGGAAAGTAGAGCTTCACGAAGCCCACCATCTTTTCCATGAAGATGCCCGAAAAGACGGGTGCGACAGCGGCGGGTTCGGTGAGGAGGACCGCGGCGAGCGCGGCGATGGGCGCGAACAGAATCACGCTGTAGCCGCGGTACGCGGCAAGCATGAGGAACGCGAGGGCGGCGAGAACGATAACAAACGACATGGAGTCTCCTGCGGATCGATCGTGTTGCGCGATTCGGCTTGCTGCGTGGGCGATGGCTTTAGACGCGTCTTTTCCTGCGTCGAGGCCGTGGTGCGTCGCAGCGATTGTAACGAAAGGATTTATCTCGTTATTGCGAGCGTGGCCGCGCGGTCCTATCGTTGCGCAGAAGAGCGGGCCGGAGTGAGCCGGTGAGGTGACAGTCGATGGGTGCAATCGATAAGGGCGGGCAAAGCGCGTGGCGTGCGCGGGCGATCCAGACAGCGCGGCTAGCGGCGGCGCTTGTTTGCGTGGGCGTTTTTGCGGGCTTTCGGGCGGGCGCAGCGCTCGCGCAATCGCAAGCCGGCGCTTCCGCGCCCGCCTCAAACGCAGAGCACGCTGCGAACGCGCCGGACGTCCCGCGCAAGAACTGGTACAACGACCCGTTCTTCGCGCTGTCGAACGCAATCGGAGGCTGCCCGCAGCCGCTCGGCCCGCGGATGACGAAAGCCGAAGCCGACGACGACGCCCACTATCGCGTCGAGCGGGGCACGACCTGCTGGCTCGCGCACAAGTGCTCGAAGCCGAACTCATATCTTTACGATGCGGACATAGCAGCGGCCATTCGCCAGCGACTGCAGGGCGATGCCCTGTTTGCGGGCACGAGCATCTGGATCACGGTGCAGCGCCGTTTCGTCTATGCGGAAGGCTGCGCGGGTCCAGGCTTCGACAGTGCGGCGCTCGAGCGCAGGCTCGCCGCGATTCCCGACGTCGAGCAGGTCTTCGTGCGCGTGAGTTCGGACCCGCAAGGCGCGCTGCCATACAAGACGCTCTCGACCCCGCCCTGAGCGCGTGCACGCAGCGCTCGCGGCGATGCATCGCACATGGCTCGCGGCATGGCACAATCGCAACGTCGAAAAACTAGAAGCCCGTTGGGGTGCTCCAAATGACTCGTCCTGGTTCGTCGTTGTTCCGTTTGCGCAGATTGCCGTTCGCGGCGTGCGCGTTGACCTTGATCGCAGGGCTGGCTGCGTGCAGCAGCGGGCCGCCGCTGTTCCTGTCGGACGGCCGACCGACGATCCAGGTGCAATGCCCGGCCTCGGGCGATCGCGATTCCTGCGCGCAGCAGGCGCGTGCCCGTTGCGCCAGCGCAGGCTACGACACCGTCGCGACATCGACCGACAACGGCAACTACACGCTCGTGTTTGCCTGCCGCAAGGCGCAATAAGTCTGTCGAGCGCCGCTCAGCCCTCGGCGGCGACGCCCATGCCGCGCGCCGGCAGATTCAGCAAAAGGCGCAGCAGGTCGGGCTGGCGGCGCGTCGCCGTCTTCTGAAAGATCGATTGCAATTGTTTGCGCACGGTGTCGTGCTGCACGCCGACGTGCGCGGCGATTTCCTTTTGCGTGAGACCTTCCGCGAGCAGGAGCGCTATACGGCATTCGGCCGGCGAGAGATCGAAGGCCGTGGCGAGCACCCGCTCGTCGACCAGCGGCGCGGAGCGCGGGTGATAGAAGGTCAGCGCCGCGAAGGCGCGCAATTCGGAGGCCGAGGCGTCGTCGGCCGTCACCACGTTGTAGAACGCGTAGAGCACCTCCTGCTGGCTCGCCGAGGCCTGTGCGCGGCCATGCCCGCTATGGGTTTGGCCGTGCGGGTCCGTTGAGGCGGCATCCGGCGCGAGCGTGCCGTCGGCGGCGCCTACGATACGCAACGCGCGAAAGCGCGCCGCCGCCGCCCGCGCGCCGCTCATGCGGTTACGCAGGCGCGCCTCGCTCACTGCGATGTCCTCGAGCAGGCGCGCGTGATGGGGCGCCGCGAGCGTGATCCGCCGCCCGCGCACCCGCACGAGCGAGGTCGCCTTCAGGAGCCGCTGTGCGGCCTCGTTGCTATGGAGCACCTCGCCCAGCGCGCTCACGAGCATGGCTGGCGGACGTGAGCGGTTTGCAAGCGTGTCGGCGTTCAAGGCGAAGCGGCGCAGGTACAGGCGCACCGCGCGCACGAGGTGAGGCGTGAGCCGCTCGAGCAGTTCGCGGTGCTCGCCCGGGAGCGGCCCGGCCTCGGCGTCCACGCGGCACGCGAGCATGACGGCGAGTCCGTTCTGTTCGATCAGCTTGCACAGCGCCGCGCAGCGATGGCCTTCCTCGAGCGGGCAGAGCTCGAACCCGGCTGCGCAGTCGCCGTCCGCGCAGTCGAGCTCGATGCCGCAATGCAGCCACTTGCCCGGCGGGTAAGCGCGCAGCCATGCAAGGCGCGCATCGTCGCGGTACAGCGGCCGAATGCGCTCCAGCGGTTCCGCGCCGGCGAGCGCGAAACCGTCGCTCCAGGAAAAAAGATCGCGCTGCCGGTCAAAGGCATACAGATGAATCGACGCCACCCCAGTCGCTTCGCGCAATTGCGCGCAAAAATCCTTCCAGGCGCAAGGATTATCGAGTGTGTCGTAAATAAGGTGCAGCAGGCGATCGTATTGTGATTCGTTTGTTCTCACGCCATTCTCGTTGTTCGTATTGTGAAAGGCCGTCGGCAACAAAATGCGTTCCGCATAGCGTTCCACAATTGAGGAATATACAGACGCAATAGCCCCCGTTAATCTGCTTTCCGATATGGATGCGGATACATCCGTCAGCGTGGACGAGCGGCCTTTGAAATTCCGTGCGGTATCCAACGGATAGTCGGGCGCGCTGGCCTTATTCTGGTCTGACGGTACGAACAAAAGCAATAAATCCGCTGCGGCGTGCACTTAGCACGATCAGCCGGCGCGATTACCAAACTGACCGATTATCCGCAGCGTGCGGAAAAGCGGCGATGCGACGAAAGTGAGTGCGCGCTATTTGTGCGCGCTCGATAAAACTTGTCATTACCGGGGGCAGCGATGAATCATCACCAACTCGAAAAGGACATTGAGCATCTCGAACATATCATCGGGCGGCTCTCGGGGCGCGACCGTATTCCGCTCTCTTATTGGCGCGGCCGGCTCGAGTCGGTTTCCAGCGCGAACCTCGTACCTTCGCAGGTGCAGCGCGTGAAGCGGCTCAACGAAGCGCTGCGCGCGCTCGAGAGCCGTCTGTCACACGAATCGCTGCAGCAGCGCGAACGGTAACGCCAACGTTTGCGGCAGCGTTGTAAAAAAGCGCGCCTTCGTCGTCGCACGGGCTCCAAACCGGTCACAATGGCACTCTCTTGACCGAACTGGAGATGACGTTTCATGCCGAGCTACAAGCAACTGACCGCCCAGCTGGAGAAGCTTCACAAGGAAGTGGCTGCGGCGCGTGAAAAGGAAATTGACCAGGCGATCGCCGAGATCAAGGAAAAAATCGCGGAGTACGATATCACCGCGGAAGAACTGGGCTTCACGAGCCGACGTGCAGGCCCCGCGCGCAAGAAGGCGCTGCCGGCCCGCTACATGAACCCGAAAACCGGCGAGACCTGGAGCGGCCGTGGCCGCGCGCCGGGCTGGCTGGCGGGCAAGAACCGCGAACGATTCCTCATCAAGGAATAACGGGGCAATTCTCGCCGGACCGTCGCACCAGGGGCGCGCAGCCCCGACGTGACGGCCGCACCGCTTCAAGCCTCCCGAAAAAGCTCACCTCACGCCCTGCGCGGCGTGCAGCAGCATGCCGCAACGAGCATGACCACGACGTTCACGCAGCGGGTGGACGTCTGTGGCGAAAGGAAATTTTCGCGAAAATAGGAGGCGTCTCGCGAGCGCGGCGGGTGCACGAAGCTGTCGACGGTGCACTCGCATCGAGGTCCTGTAAAAGCTCACCTTTGCCAAAGCGGCGCCCACCTGCACGTCTAACCCGTTCGTACCCCATCAAAGCTTTAGTCGGCGGGACGAATGCCGTGTATCATTCGGTCCCGGCGCCTTTTCGCTTTTTTGCGCGGGCATCCGCGGGACATTCCCGATCGCTCGTGCTATTTGCCGTGCGTCGCGGTCCGCGCACTGCCGCCGCACGCGCCGTAAGCGTTGCCTGAAAACGCGCCCGCAAGTGCCGCCGCGCTCGCCGCAACCCCCGCCGCGCGGCCCGGTTGCCCGAATTCATCCGTGATACCCGCCCTATCCATGTCAGTAGCCGAACTCAGACGCCGCCGCACGTTCGCGGTCATTTCTCACCCGGACGCGGGCAAGACCACGCTCACCGAAAAGCTGCTGCTGTTTTCGGGTGCGATCCAGATCGCCGGTACCGTGAAGGGCAAGAAGAGCGGCCGCTTCGCGACCTCCGACTGGATGGAGATCGAAAAGCAGCGCGGCATTTCGGTCGCCAGCTCGGTGATGCAGTTCGAGTACGGCGACGCCGTCATCAACCTGCTCGACACGCCGGGCCACGAGGACTTCTCGGAAGACACCTACCGCGTGCTCACGGCAGTCGACGCGGCCGTGATGGTGATCGACGGCGCGAACGGCGTGGAAGCGCAAACGCTCAAGCTGCTCGAAGTCTGCCGCAGCCGCAAGACGCCCATTCTCACGTTCATCAACAAGCTCGACCGCGAAGTGCGCGAGCCGCTCGACCTGCTCGACGAAATCGAGCAGCACCTTGGCGTGGCCGCCGTGCCGTTCACCTGGCCAATCGGCATGGGCAAGGAGTTCCAGGGCGTGTACGACATCCAGCGCGACCAGGTGCGCGTGTTCCGCGCGGGCCAGGAGTCGCTGGGCGGCGCGGTGGAAACGCTGCAGAACATCAGCGACGCCGATGGCGAAGCGCGCTTTGGCTATCACTGGAAGCGCACCAAGGAAGAAGTCGAGCTGATCACGGGCGCGACGCCCACCTTCGATCGCGACGCCTTCCTCGCGGGCGAACAGTCGCCGGTGCTGTTCGGCTCGGCGATCAACAACTTCGGCGTGAAGGAAATTCTCGACGCCCTGGTCGATCTCGCGCCGCCGCCGTCGCCGCGTATGGCCGTGCAGCGAGCGGTCTCGCCCGACGAGCCGAAGTTCACGGGCGTCGTGTTCAAGGTGCAGGCCAACATGGACCTCGCGCACCGCGACCGCGTAGCGTTCATCCGCGTGTGCTCGGGCCATTTCGAGCGCGGCATGCAGTTGAAGGTCACGCGCAACAACAAGACCTTCCGCGCGAACAACGTGGTGAGCTTCCTGTCGCAGCGTCGTGAGACCGTGGCCGAGGCCTACCCAGGCGACATCATCGGTATTCCTAACCACGGCACGCTGAGTCTCGGCGACACGCTCACCGAAGGCGAAGACCTGCAATTCACGGGTCTGCCGTTTTTCGCGCCGGAAATCTTCCAGACCATCGAAGTGGTCGATCCGATGCGCGCGAAGCAACTGGGCGAAGCGCTCAAGCAGCTTGGCGAAGAGGGCGCGATCCAGGTGTTCCGTCCGATCCACGGCGGCGCAACGATTCTGGGCGCGGTCGGCCAGCTGCAGTTCGAAGTGGTGTCGCACCGCCTCGCGGCCGAGTACAAGGTTGCCGTGCGCCTGATGCCCGCGCGCTATCGCCTCTCGCGCTGGGTGACCTGCGACGATCCCGTCGAGCTGCGCCGCTTCACCGATTCGTACGAGGCCCGCATGGCCTACGACGCGTCGAACGCGCCGACCTATCTCGCCTCGCACGTCTCCGAAATCGAGGTCGCGCAAAAGGCCTGGCCGAAGATCGTGTTCAACGAACTGCGCGAGCATTCGGGCGCGCCGTTCCGCAAGTCGATGTAACACGCACGGCGCGCCCGCGCCGTGTTTTCAAACCAGCGAAGTTCCTTCTCGTGCATCGTGGTGTCACACGCCCAGGGCGGCGTGCGACGCCATACCGCCGCATCTGCGCTCATACGCGCCGGGCGAAAAACGCGCAGCGCCTGCGCGCTTGCCCTATCCTCTTCTCGTAACGGTAAAAGACGACAAACCGGCGTTCGCCTGTGCGGCAAGCGCTTGTCCGACCGACGAGGAGTGCCTGTGACCGTACGCAATCTCGATGCAGTGTTCCAGCCGAAATCCGTGGCCGTGATCGGCGCATCGCAGCGCCCCGGCAGCATCGGCAGCATGGTGTGGCGGCGGCTGATCGAAGGCGGCTTCACGAGCCCGCTCTGGGCCGTGAATCCGCGCCATGCGGGCGACTTCGAAGCCTTCGATGGCCGACCCGTGCTTGCCGACGCGGGCGATCTGCCCGAGGCGCCCGGCATTGCCATCATCTGCACGCGGCCCGCCACGTGGCCCGCGCTGGTGCATCGCCTCGGCGGCATGGGCACGCGCGCGGCGATCATCGTCGGCGAGGTGCGCGACGAGGCCGATCAGGCCGACCTGCGCCATGCACTGGCGGCGGCGCGCCCGCATCTGCTGCGCATCGTCGGCCCCGGCAGTCTCGGCGCGCTCACGCCCGCGCTCAACGCGCAGCTGGGCGCGGCGGCGTCGATTGCGCGCAAGGGCGGCGTGGCCTGGGTGTCGCAGTCCAACGCGCTCACTAACGCGGTGCTGCGTTGGGCCGCGCCGCGCGGCCTGGGCTTTTCGCACGTGATCGCGCTCGGCGACGAAGCCGACGTCGACGTGGGCGACGTGCTCGACTATCTCGCGAGCGACCCGAGCACGCGCGCGATCCTGCTCGAAGTGGACACGATCCGCGCGGCGCGCAAGTTCATGTCGGCGGCGCGCGCGGCGGCGCGCAACAAACCCGTGCTCGCGCTGCGCAGCGGCCGCGACGACAAGGGCGATGCGCTCTACACGGCGGCGTTCCGGCGCGCGGGCCTCGTGCGCGTTGACACGCTCGACGATCTGCTCGACGAAATCGAAACGCTCGGCGTGGGCCGCGTGGCCGCGAGCGACACGGCCACGCTCATCGCGAGCGACCGAGGCGTCGCTACGCTTGCGCGCGACGCCTTCATGAAAGCCGGCGACACGCTCGCACGCTGGAACGACGAAGCGCTCGCGGCCATAGAGGCCGCGCTGCCGCACGCGCAGGCCGGTAATCCGCTCGTGCTCGGCGACACCGCGAAGCCCGAGCACTTCGGTCTCGCGCTGCAAACGCTCGCCCCGCACCGATCGAGCGGCACGGCGTTCGTCGTGCATGCGCCCACCCACAGCGCGCCGGTGGACGCGGTGGCGCGCACGCTGATCGAGCAACAGCGTTTCGCGTATCGCGGCATGCTCGCGTGCTTCTTCGGCGGCGTGGACGAAACCACGCGCGACGAACTGCACGCGCACGGCATTCCGGTGCACACCACGCCGCGGCGTCTGGCGCGCGCATTTGCGCGTCTGGTCGATTACCGGCTGGGCCGCGAACTATTGATGCAGACGCCGGAGACGATGCCCGCCCAGGGGCCCACCGCGATCGAGGCCGCGCAGGGCGAAGCGCGCGCGGCGCTGGCGGCCGGGCGCACGGAACTGAAAGGGGAGGAGGCGGGCAGACTGCTGGCCTTGTTCGGCCTTGTCACGCAGGCGCAGGACGAACCGGGCGTGAGGCCGGTGGTGGACGTGTCGGTCGAGTTTCGCGACGACGACAACTTCGGCCCGGTGTTCCGTTTCGCCGCGCCGTCGCCCGACGATTTTTCGCCGCCGCTGCGCGTGTACAGCCTGCCGCCGCTGAACCCCGTGCTCTCGCGCGACATCGTCGCGCACTCGCCCTACGCGCGCTACACGGCGCCCGAGCCGACGCTGGCCGCGCTCACCGAGCTATCGCAGTTCGTGTGCGAGGTGCGGGAAATCGTGGGCTTGCGTCTGACGCTGCGGGTGCTGCCCGAGGCGGTCGTGGTCGTCGCGCCCTGCCTGCAGCTCGCGGAAAAGCGCAGCCGCTTCGCGATCATGCCGTATCCGCGGCGGCTGGAAGAAACCATCGACTGGCGCGGCGAGCGCCTCACGATCCGCCCGATCCGTCCCGAAGACGAGGCCATGCACGCCGCGTTCGTCGCGTCGATGACGCCCGACGACTTGCGCCTGCGCTTCTTCTCGGCGGTGCGCAGCTTCGATCACACGCAGCTCGCGCGCATGACGCAAATCGATTACGACCGCGAGATGGCGCTCATCGCGGTCGTGCAGGGCGAGGACGGCCAGCCGCGCACGCTGGGCGTGGTGCGCGCCGTGGCCGATCCGGACAACGAGACCGCCGAGTTCGCGGTCGCGATTCTGTCGAATCTCAAGCGCGGCGGCCTTGGCCGCTTGCTGATGTCGCGCATCATCGAGTACGTCCGCTCGCGGGGCACGCACTGGCTGCTCGGCGAGGCGCTGCGCGAGAACGCGCCGATGATCGGCCTCGCGCGCGCCTGCGGCTTCACCGTCACGCCCACGGAAGACCCGGGCGTGGTCGGTTTTCGCATGCCGCTCGACTGAGCGAGCACGCGGCCTGGTTCGAGACGGTGCTTAAGCGGCCAGCTTCGCGAGCGCGTCGTCGATCTGGCCGCGCGTAAGTGCGAGTTCTTCGAGCCACGCTTCGCCGTACTGCGCGCCGGTTTCTTTCTCCAGCCGCGCGATGGTCGCGGCGCAGCGCGCGGCGTCCTTGGGCGTGGCGATGAACGCCTTGACCGACTGGCCGCCCTGGAACGCCTCGAACAGCGGCGCGCGGATGTCCTCGGGCAGCGCGCGCGTGGTCCACTGGTGCGTCTTGCCGTTGAAGATGAGCGAAGGCGGCAGCACGCGCTCCTTGCGCGTGGCCGGAATCAGGCCGAAATTGCGCGCGGCTTCCGCGATCTGCTCGGCCGTGAAAAGCTCCTCGGGAGCGATCTCGAATTGCGCGATGGCGGTTTCGACGGTCTTCATCGCGTCGGCGCGGTCGTCGCGCTTTTTCTGCGCGCGCGCGACGATGTCGCGCAGCTCGTCGGCTTCGTCGGGCGTGATCGTGAAGCTCGCCTGTTTCTGCTGAAGCTCGGAAAAGCGCTGGAATTCTTGATCGGTCAGGAGTTTCGCCATGGGTTTCGAATGCGCGTTCGCCATACAAGGCGCACAGGTTTTTTTGAGAGGGCCGCCATTCTAACCGTTTTGCGTGGCCGGCTCTCCATCCACGAGAATCTGTGGATCGTCACGTTCGACGCAGGGCGCTGGGGCATCAAGCAACGTTCGTACTGAGCCCCACCGGGCGTCAGGCCACGCCGTCCTCGCGAAACATCGACAAGGTCTGCACGGTCGCGCTCAGCATTTGCGTTGCCTCGTCGAGCGAGGGCGCGACATAGTCGTCGATACGCTTGAGGAACGGGCAGGTGAGCGCCGCGATCGCCTGGCCCGAAGGCCCGAGCACCGGAAACGTCACGTCCGTCACGCCGAAAATCTGCTGACTGTCCTTGCGCGAGAAGCCCGCCTCGCGCACTTGCTCGCACGCGGCTTCCAGCGCCGCGTGATCGATCGTTACTTCGCCCTTCACCTTCGTATGCTCCGCGAGCATGTGCTCGCGCTGCTCCGGCGTTTGCCAGGCGAGGAGCGTGCGGCCCGAACTCGTATCGACGAGACCCACGCGCGAACCCAGCCGCACCGCGATGCCCCATGTGCCCGGCCCGTCCACCTGGGCGATCACGAGCAGGTTGCCGCGGTCGTACACGGTGAGATGGCAGGACTGTTCGGCTTCGTCGGCGAAGCGCTGCATGAGCGGCAGCGCTTCCGAGATCAGCCGCTCCATGGGCGGGTGACGGTGGGCGAGCGCGAAAAGTTTCAGGCTCAGCGCATAGCGGTCGCCGCCTTCCGAACGGATGACGTATTGCCGCGCCACCAGCCGCTCGAGCATGCGGTAAATCTCGCTCGCGTTGCGTCCCAGCGCCTTCGTGATCTCGGCGCGCGTGAGGCCGGCGCGCTGCTCCGCAAGCAGTTCGAGGATGTCGAGCCCCTTGTCCAGCGCGGGCGCGCGATAGCGATCGGCGTCGTCTTTCTCGTCGGTTTCTTCGGGCACGTTGTCCATCTGGCTCTTCTTCGTGTTTTTTTCCATTCGATCGCCCCAGGGAAATCACGGACCCATGCTGCACTGCACATCGCTTGACCTCTTGATGTGCGTATATGAATAATACGTTCACTGGTGAATAAACGCCAGCGTCGTCAGGTAGGGAAGAGGCAGTTGCAACGGGTCGCCGGCGCTTCGAGCATTCCACGTGGGCGCGGCAAACACATGCGATTCATCAACGACAGAATCGGCGCGCGAGGCGCGTCGACAGGAGACACACATGGCGTTCGCATCCGGGCTCTCGAAGGCCCGCCGCTCCACCGGAATTCATCAAGCACGCGGCGCCTTCGCCCGCGCCGCCACCAGGACGCTGTGCGTCGCCGCGGCCTGTGCTGCGGCGTTCGGCGCGTCGGGTGCAAGTAACGCGGCCGAACTCGGCAAGGTCGGCCTTGGCCTGCCGCTCCTCACCTCGCCGTTCTGGCAGTCGTACAACAACTATCTCGGCGCGTATGCGAAGCAGGACGGCATCGACATCCTCGCGCCCGTGAACTCGAACAACGATCCCGCCCAGCAGATCACGGACATGAACAACATGATCAATCTGGGTGCGAAGGGCATCGTGGTCGGGCCGATCGATTCGGCGGCGATCAGCCGCGCGCTCGGCAACGCCGCGCAGAAAGACGTGAAGGTCGTGGCCGTGGACGTCGCGCCCACCCAGGGCAACGTGGCGATGGTCGTGCGCGCCGACAATCGCGCGTACGGCGAGCAGGCCTGCAAATACATCGGCGAGCACGTGAAGTCGGGCAAGGTCGTGCAGATCATGGGCGACCTCGCCTCGGTGAACGGTCGCGACCGTTCGGAAGCGTTCCGCGCGTGCCTGAAAAATTATCCGAATCTGTCGCTGCTCGAAATTCCGGCTGGCTGGAAGGGCGACGTGGCGGCGAGCGCACTGGACAGCCTGCTCACCGCGAACCCGGACGTGAAGGGCATCTACATGCAGGCGGGCGGCGTGTATCTCTCGCCCACGCTGCAAACGCTGCGCCGTAAGCAGCTGCTCGTTCCCGCGGGCGATCCGAAGCACATCGTGATCGTCTCCAATGACGGCATTCCGCAGGAATTCGAAGCAATCCGCAAGGGCGAGATCGATGCGACCGTATCGCAGCCCGCCGACCTCTATGCGAAGTACGGCCTCTACTACATCAAGGCCGCGCTGGAGGGCAAGACGTTCAAGCCGGGCAAGACCGATCACGACAGCACCATCATCCAGTTGCAGTCCGGCATTCTCGAAGACCAGTTGCCGGCGCCGCTCGTGACGAAGCAAAACGTCGACGACAAGAACCTGTGGGGCAACACCGTCAAATGAACGATCGAACCAGCGATCGGGCCGTGGCAGATAGCGCGCCGCCGTGGGGCGGCGCGCTATCGGTGGGCAGCCGCGAGGCGGCCATGCGAGCCCGCTTGCCGGTGGTCGAGGCGAGCGGCGTGACGAAGCGTTATGGCTCCACCGCGGCGCTCGCCGACGTGAGCCTGCGCGTGATGGCCGGCGAATCGCACGCGCTGGTGGGCCGTAACGGCGCGGGCAAGTCCACGCTCGTTTCGATCCTCACCGGCCTGCGCAAGCCCGACGAAGGCAGCGTGCGCTTTAACGGCGAGAGTGCGCCCGCGCTCGCCGACCGCGATGCCTGGCGCGAACGCGTGGCCTGCGTGTATCAGCATTCGACCATCATTCGCGATCTCACGGTCGCGGAGAACCTCTTCATCAATCGCCAGCCCAGGCGGCGCGGGGTGATCGACTGGCCCACCATGCGCCGCGACGCGCGTGCGCTGCTCGACCACTGGCGCATCGACGTGCGCGAGGACGCCCGCGCGGGCGACCTCACGGTCGAAGCGCGCCAGCTCGTCGAGATCGCGCGGGCGCTGTCGTATGGCGCGCGTTTCATCATCCTCGACGAACCGACCGCGCAGCTCGACGGCGAGGAAATCAAGCGCCTCTTCCGGCGTATCGACGAATTGCAGCGCGAAGGCGTGACGTTCCTGTTCATCTCGCACCATTTGCAGGAGGTGTACGAGATTTGCCAGGCCGTCACGGTGCTGCGCGACGCGCGGCATATCGTGAGCGCGAGCGTGGCCGAGTTGCCGCGCGAGCGGCTCATCGAAGCCATGACGGGCGAGCGCGGCGGCCTGAACGTCGCCGATGCGGCGGCGCGCGCGGCGCTGCCCGCCAACGCGCCGCTCGCGCTCGAAGTGCGCGGCCTTACGGGTCATGACTATCACGACGTGTCGTTCACGCTCAAGCGTGGCGAAGTGGTGGGCCTCACGGGCGCGACGAGCAGCGGCCGCACGAGCGTGGGCGAGGCGATTGCGGGACTCGCGGCGCAGCGCGCGGGCGAGATTCGCGTGAAAGGCGCGCCGCTCACGCCCGGCGACGTGCCCGCGGCGCTGGCGAGCGGCGTGGGCTGCGTGCCGAAGGACCGCCATCATGAAGGGCTCGTGCTCACGCAGTCGGTGGCCGAGAACGCTTCCATGACGATTGCGGGCTTGCTGGGGCGTTTCGGTTTCGCACCGCCGGCGAAGAAGCAGGCATTTGGCAAGCGCATGATCGAGGCGCTCGGCATCGTCGCGCAAGGTCCGGATCATGTGGTGTCGGGGCTTTCGGGCGGTAACCAGCAAAAGGTGGTGATGGCGCGCGCGTTGGCAAGCAATCCTGACGTTCTCGTGCTGATCGACCCCACGGCCGGCGTGGACGTGAAGTCGAAGGAAGCGCTGCTCTCGGTCGTCGATCGCGTGCGCGACGAAGGCAAGGCTGTGCTCGTGGTGTCGAGTGAACTCGACGACTTGCGCACCTGCGACCGCGTGCTCGTGATGTTTCGCGGCGAGGTGGTCGCCGAAATGGCGGCCGGATGGCAGGACCACGAACTGATCGCATCGATTGAAGGAGTCGATCTCCATGAAGAATAGCGTTTCGACGCCCGCGTTCGCGGCGGCGCAGGCCGATGCGGCCGCGAGCGCTCGCGGTGCGCGTCCGCGCATCCAGCTGGCGCGCCTGCGCGATTTCGCGCTGCTGCCCGCACTGGTGCTGCTGCTCGTGATCGGCGGTTTCGTGAGCCCGAGCTTTCTCACGCGCGCGAATCTCATCAGCGTGCTCGGGGCTTCCGCTGCGCTCGCGCTCGTGGTGCTCGCCGAATCGCTCATCGTGCTCACGGGCAAGTTCGATCTTTCGCTCGAATCGACCGTGGGTATTGCGCCCGCCGTTGGCGCGATGCTCGTCATGCCGGCCGCTTCGGCGGGCTTCGGCCTGCAATGGCCCGCTTTCGCAGGACTCGCCGCCATCGTGGCGGTGGGCGCGCTGATCGGCTTCATCAACGGCTTTCTGGTCGTGCGGCTGCGCCTGAACGCCTTCATCGTCACGCTCGCGATGCTGATCGTGCTGCGCGGCATGCTGGTGGGCGCAACCAAAGGCGGCACGCTCTTCGACATGCCTTCGTCGTTCTTCGCGCTCGCCACCACCATCGTGCTCGGCCTGCCGGTTTCCGTGTGGCTTGCCGCCGCTGCGTTCGCGATTGCCGCGTTCATGCTGCGCTATCACCGCGTGGGCCGCGCGCTCTATGCGATCGGCGGCAATCCCGACGCGGCGCGCGCCGCGGGCATCCGTGTGGAGCGGATCACGTGGGGCGTGTTCGTGCTCGGCAGCGTGCTCGCCGCGATTGGCGGCTTGATCGTCACCGGCTACGTGGGCGCGATCAACGCGAATCAGGGCAACGGCATGATCTTCACGGTGTTCGCTGCGGCCGTGATCGGCGGCATTTCGCTCGACGGCGGCAAGGGCACGATGCTCGGCGCGCTCTCGGGCGTGCTGCTGCTCGGCGTGGTACAGAACCTGCTCACGCTCGCCCAGGTGCCGTCGTTCTGGATTCAGGCGATTTACGGGGCGATCATCCTCGGCTCGCTGATGGTGGCGCGGCTCGCGGGCGGCGAGGCACAGAACTAAACGCGGAGACTATCTGTGAACGGCAACGCACCCCATACCGACTCCCGCCTCATTCTGCTCGCGCCTGAGGACAACTGCCTGATCGCGGCGGCGCGCCTGGCGGCGGGCGAGACGGTGGAGATAGAAGGCGAGCGCGTGACGCTCGCGAAGACGATCGAACTCGGCCACAAGGTGGCGCGCCGCGCGCTCGCGCAAGACGAGAAGGTGCTGCGCTATGGCGCGCGCATCGGCCACGTGAACGAGCCGGTGGCGCGCGGCGAGCATCTGCACACGCACAACCTGGAAAGCGATTACTTGCCGACCTATACGCACGACGCGGGGCACGAGTTCGTGCCGCACAAGTAACGCCACCATGATGCGGCACGTGCCGCGAGCAGGATTCAAGTTATGAGCGATAGCAACGTCACCCCTTCACAAGCCGTCGCGCCGATGCTCGAAGGCTGGCCGCGCAACGACGGCCGCAAGGGCATTCGCAACGTGGTTGCGGTGGCCTATCTCGTGGAATGCGCGCACCATGTGGCGCAGGAAATCGTCGCGCAGTTCCGCGAGCCCTTTGGCGCCTTCGACGATCCGCACGCGTTGCAGCAGCCAAAAGAGCCGCCAGTGCATCTGATCGGCTTTCCGGGCTGTTACCCGAACAGCTACGCCGAGAAGATGATGAAGCAGCTCACCACGCATCCGAACGTGGGCGCGGTGCTGTTCGTCTCGCTCGGCTGCGAGAGCATGAACAAGCATTATCTCGTGGAGCAGGTGCGCGCCAGTGGCCGTCCGGTAGAAGTCCTGACGATCCAGGAAAAGGGCGGCACGCGCAGCACGATCCAGTACGGTCTCGACTGGGTGCGCGAGGCGCGTGCGCAGCTCGCCGCGCAACAGAAAGTGCCGATGCGCCTCGATGAACTTGTGGTCGGCACGATTTGCGGCGGCTCGGACGGCACGAGCGGCATCACCGCCAACCCGGCCGTGGGCCGCGCCTTCGATCAGCTGATCGCAGCGGGTTCGGCCTGCATATTCGAGGAAACCGGCGAACTGGTGGGCTGTGAATTCCACATGAAGAGCCGGGCGGCAAGACCCGAACTGGGCGAGGAGATCGTGGCGAGCGTGGCCAAGGCGGCGCGCTATTACTCGATTCTCGGCCACGGTTCGTTCGCCGTCGGCAACGCGGACGGCGGCCTCACCACGCAGGAAGAGAAGTCGCTCGGCGCGTATGCGAAAAGCGGCGCCTCGCCGATCGTCGGCATCGTGAAGCCGGGCGACGTGCCGCCCACGGGTGGTCTTTATCTGCTCGACGTGGTGCCCGATGGCGAGCCGCGCTTCGGCTTTCCGAATATCAGCGACAATGCGGAAATCGCGGAGCTGATCGCCTGCGGCGCGCACGTGATCCTGTTCACGACGGGGCGCGGGTCGGTGGTGGGCTCGGCGCTTGCGCCCGTCATCAAGGTGTGCGCGAATCCGCTGACCTACCGCAACCTCGCCGGCGACATGGACGTGGACGCGGGCCGCATTCTGGAAGGGCGCGCGTCGCTCGACGAAGTGGGGCGCGAAGTGTTCGACCGCACGCTGGCGGTAGCGGGCGGCGAGCGTTCGAAGTCGGAAATGCTCGGGCACCAGGAGTTTATCCTCACGTACAAGACGTTCGAGCCAGTCGGCCCCGCATGCCTGCCCGCCAGCGTGCGCGTGCCGATTGTCGAAGCCGCGAACTGAAATGCGCAGTCGGATGATTTCGTTGTGAGAGCAACCATCTCCAGGAGGTGACGAGCCATGGCGCAAGAACAGCATCCCAGGGTGGCGCATACGCGCCGTATCGGCCGCACGGCGCTCGAAGTTAGCGCATTGGGTCTAGGCACCGCGCCGCTCGGCGGCCTGTATCGCGACCTGTCCGAAGAAGAGGCGCAAGCCACCGTCGATGCCGCGTGGCAAGCCGGCATCCGCTTTTTCGATACCGCGCCGCACTACGGCCACACCAAGGCCGAGCACCGGCTGGGCGCGGCGCTGCGGCGCTATCCGCGCAGTGAGTACGCGATTTCCACGAAAGTGGGCCGCCATTTCGTGCCGCGCACGCACCCTTACGACGGCAGCGAGGGCTGGCAAAACCCGCTGCCCTTCGAAGCGATCTTCGACTACACGCGCGACGGCATCCTGCGTTCGTTCGAAGACAGCCAGCAGCGTCTCGGCCTCGTCGAGATCGATATCCTGCTCGTGCACGATATCGGCCGCTACACGCACGGCGAGCGCAACGAGCATTACTGGCGGCAACTGAGCGACAGCGGTTTCAAGGCGCTCGACGAATTGCGCAAGGCGGGCGTGATCAAGGCGATCGGCTTCGGCGTGAACGAGCGCGAAGTGATACGCGAGGCGATGCAGGAATTCGACATCGACTGCGCGCTGCTGGCGGGCCGCTATACGCTGCTCGAACAGGCGCCGCTCGACGACCTGCTGCCTGAGTGCGAGAAGAAGGGTGTGAGCATTCTGCTAGGCGGCGCGTTCAATTCGGGCATTCTCGCGCACGGGCTGCTCGGCGAACTCAAGTTCAACTATGCCGATGCGCCGCAAGAAGTGGTCGAACGCGTGGCGCGGCTCGAAACGATCTGCCGGACCTACGACGCGCCGCTCGCGGCGGCGGCGCTGCAGTTTCCCTATGCGCACCCGGCCGTGGCGACTGTGCTCAACGGCGCGCGCAGCCCGCAGGAGGTGCGCGAGAACGTCGCCTCGTTCGAGACGAATTTGCCCCGCGAGTTGTGGCTCGCGCTGCGCGACAAGGGTCTCATCGATCCGCGCGCGCCGCTGCCGCAGGCTTGAGCCATGGCTACAATCGAACGGATCGACGCCCATCAGCACTATTGGGATCCCGCGCGCAGCGATTACGGCTGGCTCACGCCTTCGATGACCGCGCTGTATCGTGCGTTCGGACCCGCTGATCTCGCGCCGCTGCGCGCGTCGTGCGGCGTGGCGCGCACGGTGGTCGTGCAGGCTGCGCCGACTGTCGAAGAAACGCGCTGGCTGCTCGATCTTGCGCGCAACGAGCCCTCGATCGCGGGCGTGGTGGGCTGGGTGCCGCTCGACGACCCGCACGTCGCCACGCTGATCGCCGAACTCGCGCGCGAGCCGAAGCTACGCGGTGTGCGCCCCATGCTCCAAGACCTGCCCGACGACGACTGGATCGAGAATGCCGATACCGCGCGAGGCGTGGAAGCGCTCATCGCACACGATCTAGCCTTCGACGCACTCGTTTTCACGCGCCATGCGCATGCGCTTGCGACCTTTCTCGCGCGCAATCCTGCGCTGCGCGTCGTGATCGATCATGGCGCGAAGCCGCCAATTGCAGACGGTGGCGAAAACGGTTACGCCCCATGGTCGCAGGCCATCTCGCGGTTCGCGCGATTTCCGCAAGTGCACTGCAAGCTTTCCGGGCTCGCGACCGAAGCCGCGCCTGGCTGGAACGACGCCACGCTCGCGCCGTGGGTCGCGCATCTGCTTGCCGCGTTTGGGCCGCAACGCCTCATGTGGGGTAGCGACTGGCCGGTGCTGAACCTCAATGCCGATTACGTACGCTGGCACGCGAGCGCGCAACAGCTCACACAGACACTTTCCGCTGACGAGCGCGCCGCCGTATTCGGCGGCAACGCGGCGGCTTTCTATCGGCTTAAAACCGGGCTCGGAGACCATCCAGCCGGTTAGAAAACGTCCGCCGAACGCCACGAGGCGCGCCTGCGTCGCCATAATGGCCGTTTGCGTCATCCCAACTTCTTCCCGCGATTTCATCGCTCGATCGCGGCATGGGGGCCTGCTGCAATACGGGGTATCGCCGTGCCGCGCTTCCAACCGGAGTGGCAGATGGTACAAAGACTGGCCGGCAAGACGGCCTTGATCACCGCGGCAGGCCAGGGCATCGGCTACGCGGCCGCCGAACTGTTCGCCCGCGAAGGCGCACGCGTGATCGCCACGGACCTGCGCATCGACGCGCTTGCGGCGCTGCCGGTCGAGGCGCGCAAGCTCGACGTGCTCGACGGCGCGGCCATCACGGCGCTCGCGCAGGAACTGGGCGCGATCGACGTGCTGTTCAATTGCGCGGGCTTCGTGCACGCGGGCTCGATACTGGAAGCGAGCGAAGAAGACTGGGACTTCGCGTTCGATCTGAACGCGAAGGCGATGTACCGGACCATCCGCGCCTTCCTGCCGGGCATGCTGGCGAAGGGCGGCGGGTCGATCATCAACATGTCGTCGGCGGCGTCGAGCGTGAAGGGCGTGCCCAACCGCTTCGTGTACGGCGCCTCGAAGGCCGCTGTGATAGGGTTGACGAAGGCCGTGGCCGCGGACTTCGTGACGCGCGGCATCCGCTGCAACGCGATCTGCCCGGGCACGGTGTCGTCGCCGTCGCTGGAGGAGCGCATCGCCACGCAGGCGGCGGCGCAGGGCACGAGCGTGGACGCGGCGCGCGCCGCGTTCGTCGCGCGCCAGCCGATGGGGCGCGTGGGCAAGCCCGAGGAAATCGCGGCGCTCGCGCTTTACCTCGCCTCTGACGAATCCGGGTTCACGACCGGCCAGGCGCATGTGATCGACGGCGGATGGTCTAACTAGTTAGCCCCGACATTCGCCCCAGGCGATTCTGACCGACTGCAACGCACAGACACACGAGGAACACAGACGATGAAACTGCTTCGCTATGGCCCGAAGGGCCACGAGAAACCGGGCCTGCTCGACGCCGAAGGCCGCATTCGCGCGCTCTCGGGCAACGTGGCCGACATTGCGGGCGACGTGCTCTCGGACGCCGGCCTCGCACAACTGCGCACGATCGATCCGGAAACGCTGCCGCTCGTCGAAGGCAATCCGCGTATCGGGCCCTGCGTGGGCCACATCGGCAAGATGGTCTGTATCGGCCTGAACTATGCCGATCACGCCGCCGAGTCGGGCATGCCGGTGCCGAGCGAGCCGGTCGTCTTCAACAAGTGGACGAGCGCCATCGTCGGCCCGAATGACGACATCGAGATCCCGCGCGGCTCGAAGAAGACCGACTGGGAAGTGGAGCTGGGCGTGGTGATTGGCAAGCACGCGAAGAACGTGAGAGAGGCCGATGCGCTCAACTACGTGGCGGGCTACTGCGTGATCAACGACGTGTCCGAGCGCGAATGGCAGATCGAGCGCGGCGGGCAGTGGGACAAGGGCAAGGGCTTCGACACCTTCGGCCCGACCGGCCCGTGGCTCGTCACGCGCGACGAAGTGGCCGATCCGCAGAACCTCTCCATGTGGCTCGAGGTCGACGGCCATCGTTACCAGAACGGCAGCACGCGCACGATGATCTTCACGGTCGCGAAGCTCGTTTCGTATCTCTCGGAGTGCATGAGCCTGCAGCCGGGCGACGTGATCTCCACCGGCACGCCGCCGGGCGTGGGCATGGGCGTGAAGCCGAACCCTGTGTTCCTGAAGGCGGGGCAGACGGTGCGCCTTGGCATCGAGGGCCTGGGCGAGCAGCAGCAGAAAACGCGCGCGGCAGAGTAAGCGCGCTTGAAGCACGAAAAAGCGCGCGAGGGGAGGCGGGAGAGACCCGCTTCGCCTCGCGCGCTTTGTTTTGCGGCGCGGGCTTCTCAGTTCGCCGGACTTTTCTCTTCCGGCCCGCTGCCTTCCGCGAGCCGGTTCACCGTCCCCTGCGCGAGCGCCACGAGCTTTTCGTCGCCGTTTTCCATCACGTACACGCTGCACTGGCAGGTGGCCTGATGGCGCCCCGCGTGCACCACGCGCGCCCGCGCCATCAGCGTGCCCTTGAGCGCCGGGCGCAGATAGTTGATCTTGTATTCCCCCGTCACCACCCGCGGCCCGAGCGCCAGCGCGCCGGCGAAGGTCAGCGCGTTGTCGGCGAGATAGCTGATCACCCCGCCATGCACGTAGCCATGCTGCTGCTTGAGTTCGTCGCGGACGGGCAGACGCAGGGTCAGCTCGTCGGCGCCCACGTGTGTCAGTTCGGTTCCGAGCAGCACGCTGAACGGTTGGGCATGCAAAGCGCCGCGCGCGCGGTCCACAAGATCTGTCATCGTCGCATTCCCTGGGTCTATCCCCGAGTGGTTTCCTAACCACTGTAGGAAGCCTCAGCGTCGAGTCAAGGTGAATCGAACCGAGTCGGCCATTCTATTGTTGCGAGAAATGCAGGGAATGGCCGCGCGACCATTGCTGAAGTGATCCGTTACGCATTTT
This sequence comes from Paraburkholderia sp. CNPSo 3076, assembly GCF_026343935.1. Taxonomy (NCBI): domain Bacteria; kingdom Pseudomonadati; phylum Pseudomonadota; class Betaproteobacteria; order Burkholderiales; family Burkholderiaceae; genus Paraburkholderia; species Paraburkholderia sp. CNPSo 3076. The sequence continues at coordinate 91,133 of NZ_JAPMAL010000028.1, forward strand.
GGGGCGTTTTTTCACGGTTTATTCACCGTTTAGGGCTCAAAAACCGGGTTTGCGTGGCCGTAAACGCAGTGCGGGCCCGAGCGATCACATGCTCGAGCCTCACTCATTCACTGCCATCCCAGGTGTCCCCGATGTTCAGCAAGATCAAGGTCGCATCCGGCCTGTTGTGTGTCCTCGTCGCGTTCTGTGTACTGCAGCTCGTGACCGCAGGACTTGGTTACTGGTCGCTTACACGCACGCACGACGACGTGGCCGACCTCTCGAAAGTGGCGTTGCGGCAGGCGAGCGCCGCCAACGTCATCACCCAGCAGTTGATGGACGCCCGTATCAATCTCTCGCGCGCGGGCACGCGCATGGTCCGCGGCGGCACGGTGCCGACCGACATGGTCAATCACGCGCGCGACCAGCTGGCCGCCGCCGACACCACGTTTGCGGCGCTCATGGCCGTGCCGCCGATCAACGACGACAACCGCGCGCGCGTCGCCGCGCTCGGCGAGCGCTACCAGGTGTACCGCAAGGCGCTCGGCGAACTGATCGACGACCTCAACGGCAACAATCTGCAGGCCTTCCTCGACCAGCCGACGCAGTCGTACCAGGACGCCTATCTCGCTGAACTGCACGCCTTCGCGCAGTTCAGCGCCGCGGCGAGCCGCGCATCGCTCGATTCGATCGACTCGCGTCTCGCGCTCTTCCAGGGCGTGGGCATCTTCATCCTGGTCCTGCTGATCGCACTCGCGACCGGCGTGCACCTCGCGCTGCGCCGCGGCGTGGTGGAGCCGCTCGAGGAAGCGGGCCGCCATTTCGAACGCATCGCGCGCGGGCGCCTCGACGAGCGCATCGCGGCGCGCGGCGAGAACGAGATCGGCCGGCTGTTCCAGGGCCTTGCGCTGATGCAGGCGAGCCTCGCGCGCACGGTCCACACCGTGCGCGAAACGGCGGGCTCGATCAACGTGGGCGCCGACGAGATCGCCACCGGCAACGCCGATCTTTCGGCGCGCACCGAATCGCAGGCGGCGTCGCTGGAGCAAACGGCGGCGAGCATGGAGGAACTGACGGGCACCGTGCGCAACACAGCCGACAACGCGCGCGAGGCGAACGCGCTGGCGGAGGCGGCGCTCGACGCGACTGCGCGCGGCGGCGCCGTGGTGGGCGAGGTAGTCGAGCGCATGCGCGGCATTGCGCAAAGCTCGGACAAGATCGCGGAGATCATCGGCGTGATCGACGGCATCGCGTTCCAGACCAACATTCTCGCGCTCAACGCGGCCGTGGAAGCGGCGCGCGCGGGTGAGCAGGGCCGGGGTTTCGCGGTCGTGGCGGGCGAGGTGCGTGGACTCGCGCAGCGCAGCGCGCAGTCGGCCAAGGAGATCAAGACGCTGATCAGCGAGTCGGTTTCGCAGATCCGCGGCGGCTCGGAACTGGTGGAGCGCGCGGGCGAGTCGATGCGCGAGGTGTCGAACTCGATCTCGCGGGCTACGCAGATGATGGCGGGGATCAGCGCCTCGTCGCTCGAGCAGAGCTCGGGCATTGACCAGGTGAATCAGGCCGTCTCGCAGATGGACCAGATGACCCAGCAGAACGCGGCGCTCGTCGAGGAAGCCGCGGCTGCCGCGGCTTCGCTGCATCAGCAGACGCGCCAGCTTTCCGAGGCCGTGGCCGCGTTCGAGATTTCGCCGGCGGTGCTGGCGGCCTAAGCGACTTGAGCGGTCCGGGCGCCACGTGGGCGGGCTTGCGCCCGCCTGCGTCGGCGCTTCGCGTGGTTGCGCCTCAGACGCCCATGCCCTGATAGGCGGTCAAGAGGTGATACGGCGTCGTGGACGGCATGTCCGCGCGCGCCACGTCGCCGTTTGCGCTGCGGCATTCCACCCAGCCCTGCGGCGTGAGAAAGCGCGGCGCGAAGCGCCCGATCTGCGGCGCGAGCGCGGCGCGCACCGCGGCGTCGCCGTGCGTGGCGAGCGCGCGCAAGTATTCCGTCTGCGCCCAGATGCGCTGCGTCGCATCAGTCACATGACCGTGCTCGTCGAGCGCGGCCGCCACGGCTCCCGTTTCCGGGTCCACGCCGTGCTCCTGCGCAAAGGCGAAGGCGCGCGCGAGCGCCTCGTCCAGTCCCGACGCGCCCAACCGGGCGCCCGCGCGCGTTGCCAGCCAGAACCATTCGAACTGATGTCCGGGCTCGAGGCGGTTATCCGCCGCGCCGATCGGCAATTCGGCGATACAGCCCGTCGGCGCGTGCAGGAAGCCGCGCGCGAGCGCCTCGACGAGACGCGTGATCGCCGTGTCGAACGCGCTGTCGCCGGTCGCCTCGCTCGCGGCGAGCCAGGCTTCGGTGAGGTGCATGAGCGGATTCTGCAGCGGGCCGCCGGTGACGCTCGCAAAGGAAACGTCGAGCGCCGCATTCAGCAGGCCGTCGCGGGCCGCGAAGCGGTCGACGATCAGCGAGGACGTTTCGCGCGCGACGTCGAGCGCTTCGGCCGCGCCGAAGCGCTGGCCGTAGGCCGCGGTTGCGAACACCACGAAGGCGTGCGTGTAGAGGTCCTTGGTGGTGTCGAGCGGCGCGCCGGCTGCGTCGACGCTATAGAACCATCCGCCGTGCTTCGGGTCCCGATAAGTGTGGCGCAGCGTTTCGAAGAGCGTTTGCGCGTGCGCGGCGTCGCCGGCCTGGGAGAAGACGAAGAGCTGGCGGGCGCATGCCATCGCGCGGTAGCGCATGACGGGCAGCGGCTGCGCGCCGGCCGCATCGAGCGCCTCGTAGGGCAGGCGCAGTTCGGCATTGAAGCCCGGGCCGCGCCACATCGGCAGGACGACGCGGTCGAAATGCTCGCGCAGGCTGGCTGCGCTCGTAGGTGTGTTCATGGCGAAAAGGTGCGGCGGAGCGCGTCACTTCAAATGAGCAATGCCGGCGATTGTACGCATTCGCAAACTGCGCGGGACATTCCAGTCTGCCGCAGCGCGCTCGCGTATTTGCGCGACGCTGCGCCGCTTGCCCGACGTGAAGGAATTTCGCGAGGACGGCGCACCGGGTTGACTGCGCAAGGCGTTGGTCGATGCCGGCTGGGTAAGTCGGGGCAGAGCCCCTGGCGGCGCGTTCCGGCGTGCGACAATGCGCGTTCGAACCAGAACACGAGGACGTCGCCAAGCGGCCGTGACCGGCCGGCGCGCGACGCGAACCGCATCGCTGACCCATGGCTGATTACGCAGATACCGCATCCTTGAGCTCTTCGCATCCCGAACGCAACGCGCCGTGGCAGCCCCGCGCGACGTCTGCGTCGTCCAACGTGACTGAATCCCCGCCTGCTGTCGAATCCGATGCTCCGCACGCGCTTGCCGGCGAGGACCTCGCCGCCGTGGCCGAAGCGGATGCCGCTGTGCGCCAGGGAACGCTGAGCGGCTTCGAAAGCGCCGAGCCTGCTCGAGCGATGGCCGCGCTCGCCGAGGAGGCCGGCGCGGCGAGCCCCGTTGCGGGTGCAACGACTGCGCGCCGCGCGCCGCGGGCGAAACGTGCCGCGGCGTCTGCCGTGGCCGAAGCGGTGGCGCCGGGCATTGGGGCGGTGCAGGACCCGGCAGCCGCAGCCTTTGTTGCCGAGCCGTCGTTTGCCGCCGACTCTGCTGAGCGCGTGGAACCCACTGGGTTCGCTCCCGAAGCGGCTCAGACGGCCACTGAGCCGGACGCGCTGACGCAGCGCCTCGACGCGCTCCAGGGCGCGCTCGCCGAGCAGCGCCGCATGGCGGTCGCCTCGTCGCGCCAACAAAAGTGGGTGGTCGCCGCCGCTTCGGTGGCGGTGCTCGCATCGGTCGGTTTCGGGATCGCGCAGTCGGTGCGGCTCGATAGCCTCGCAAACGAATCCCGCGCCGACGAGGCCCGCCTCGAGCAGTTCATCCTGAAGCAGCAGTCGACGCTCGACGAGCTGTCGCAGCGCGTTGCCGCGCAAACCGCCGCTGCCACCGCGGCCGCTGCCGCTCCCGCGGAAACCCCGGCGGCGCCAGCACGCGTGTCGTCCAGGGCGGCGCCCGCCAAGGCATCGCCCGCCCCCGCACGCCATGCAGCGGCGCATGCCGCGCGTGCGGCTCACGCGAAAAGCGCCCAGAAAGCCACGCGCTGACCGGCTTCGCCCCGCGATCCCGCCCCTGTATCCGAAAACTCGATGCGTTGCTTTGTTGCAACGCATCGAATGCGCTCGACCCCGTGCGACGGCGCGTCGCAGTTTTTTTGCTGCGCTGCACTAGCGTTGCCCTAGGGAAAACCCTATAATTCGTTCTGTCCTAGGGAAAACCCTGAATTGCAGCCTAACTGGGAGTCGCCATGAGCTTCATCTTTGCCCTGTTCCAAAAGGTGAGCGACCTCTTCGCGTCGCCGTATCTGCCGATGGATTCGGAATACTCGTACGAAGCGCGTCACCGCGAAGCCGAGCGCGTTCGCCGCTCGCACTACATGCCGTTCGGCATGCCGCGTGACTGATCGAAGCTGAAGCGCTTCGGACGGCGCGTGCCGTCCAACGCGTTTCTCCGGTCAGACCGCCAGGTCTTCAAGCAAGGCCGGCTCTCGCAAGAGAGCCGGCCTTGCTGCGTTTTGGGGCGGTTGCAAGCCTCTGGCGTGACGGCAGCCGCGCGCGGCTCGTGTCATAGTGATGCCGCATCGAAATCGCTACGCCTCATCATGTCCAATACCTACTTCTACGATCCCGCCCAAGGCCATGGCCTGCCGCACGATCCGTTCAAGGCGATCGTCGCGCCGCGCATGATCGGCTGGATCGCCAGCCGCGCGAAAAGCGGCGCGCTCAATCTCGCGCCCTACAGCTTCTTCGGCGCGTTCGCCACATTTCCGCCGATCATCGGGTTCTGCAGCGAAGGCCGCAAGGACAGCATCAGCAACATCGAAGAGACCGGTGAGTTCGTCTGGAATTTCACCTCAAAGGCGCTGGCGCCGCAGATGAACCGCACCTCCGCGCCGGTCGCTGCCGATATTGACGAATTCGCGCTCGCGGGCCTCACGGCCGCGCCGGGCCGCAGCGTCGCGGTGCCGCACGTGGCGGAGTCGCCGGCCGCGCTCGAATGCAAGCTGCTGCAGGTCGTGCGGCTCAACACGCTGGACGGCGCGCCGATGAACAACTGGCTCGCGCTGGGGCAGGTGGTGGGTGTGCACATTCGCGAGGAATTCCTGAAGGACGGCCTGTTCGACACGCACGCCGCCCAGCCCGTGATGCGCGCGGGCTATCGCGCCGACTACGCGCAGATCGGCGAGATGTTCCAGATGGTGCGGCCGAGCGCGTAAGCCGCTGCGCGCTTCGGGATGAACGGGTCGCGGCGTTGCCGCGTCCCGCCCGCCCGCCGATAATGGCCCGACAGCGCGAGGCGCGCAGGGAGGCAATCCATGCAATCTCCGACGGGATCGGTGGTGGCGCTCAGTTCTGCCGCCTCCACGATGTTTTCGATCGGCATGATCGCGCTGGCCTACTGGGGGCTGCACGAGCCTTCGGCCTGGCGCATCGGCGACCGGGTGGTCGTCGGCATCGCGCTCGCGGGCTTCGCGTGCCTCGGCAGTGTGCCCTGGCTCGCCACCTCGCCCGCGAAACCCAACGACGAGTCGCGCTTCCTGATGGCGCGCCGCGCCTTTCTCTGCGGCGCGGTTGCCGTGTGGGTATCGATCGCGCTATCGCTCCTGTTGTGACCGGAAGCGTGATCAGAAGCGGGCGCGCAAGCCTACCGTCCCCACCACCTGATTGGCCGTCGTAGACGCGCCGCCCGCCGTGTTGATGAACGCCACGTAGTTGTGTCCCGAGGCGTGCTGGTACATGGCCTCGCCGTAGAGGTCGGTGCGCTTCGAGAGGCGGTACACGACCTGTGCGTCCACCTGGTTCCACTTCGGATCGGCGCCGAAGGTGGTCGTGTTGCTCACGTGGCCATCCGTGAAGGTGTAGGCGAGGCCCAGGCTCCACGCCGGGTTCAACTGATACTTCCCGTTCACTTCGTAATTGTTGAAGCTCATGTCGCCGCCCTGCGAGCCGAACGAGATGGTGCCCGCGTACTCGCTACGCGTGAACACGAAGCCTGCCGTAGCCGGCCCGAACGTGTAGTTGATGCCGCCGCCGAACGAACGCAGGCGGTCGGCGCCGAGTGCGAAGCCACCCTTGCCGTTGGCCGTCGATTCCGCGAGATCCACCGCGCCCGGGCTGCTCGCCGTCGCGCCCTGGGTGCCGTTCAGCTGCAGATAACCGGCCGCGATGGCGAGCGGCCCGTTGGTGTAGCTCGCGCCGAAGCTGTAGGCGCGGTTCACGGCGAAGTCGGTCTGGTTCGAGAACGCGTACAACGCGCCGAACTTCAGGCCGCTATACGTGTTGCTCGTGAACTTGACGGCGTTGCTCATGCGCAGCGAGTGGTTCAGGTTGTCGTTGTCGAACGGATGCGCGAAGCCCGTGTCGCCGAAGGTGCCCGCCGTGGCAGAGAGCGGCGCGACGAAGTCGACGAGCGAGTCGTACTGGCGGCCGAGCGTGAGCGAGCCGAACTGGTCGCTCGCGAGGCCCACGTAGGCCTGGCGGCCGAACATGCGGCCGTCCTGGCCCAGCTTGCCGTTCTGCACGTTGAAGCCGTTTTCGAGCACGAAGACCGCATGCAGGCCGCCGCCCAGGTCCTCGCTGCCGCGCACGCCGAAGCGGCTGCCGTTCACGTTGCCGCTCGTTGCCTGCCAGAGCGCGCCGCCCGACTTGCCGCTCGCGACGTTATTCGTGTACATGATGCCGGCGTCGATCAGGCCGTAGAGCGTGACCGAGCTTTGCGCGTGGGCCGCGGGCGCGGCGAGCGTGCCGAGTGCGCCGAGCACGGCGGCAGCGGTGGTGAGCGAGAGGGGGTTCTTCATTCGCGGTTCCTGTAGCGTTGTTGTTTCGTGGCGTGTGCAACAGCGACAGGAGTGTAGGGAGGGAAAGACTCCGGAAAAACCGGCTGTGACTGGAGAGGATTCTTCCTCGATCTGGAAGGATGATTTCATCTCCCTGTCATAAATCGAGTCAGGCATCGACTCAGGCGATCGAGGGCTTGCACCTGGCGGGAAGCAGGAGCGGCCTTGCGAGTTTGGTACGATTCACGCTTTGCCAGCCGACCCTACCTGCCGCGTGAAGCGTTACGTGCCGTTGATCCGCGATCGAATCGCGATGTCGTTGTCCCGCCTGAAGCCCGCTGCCGCGCGGCTGGGCGGGTTTGTTCGCCCGCTGGGGGCGCGTGCGCTCCATCATCTGCGGCATCCCACGCGGCGCGGCGTGCTCATGACCATTGGCGCGTTGCCGGCGCTCGTCTTGCTCTACGTGCTCGTGCTGATTCCGTTCACGCCGGGCATTGGCGACATCCGCAAGGCGCGTGTGGACGAACCGGCCCAGATTCTGTCCGCCGACGGCAAGGTGCTCGCCGAGTTCAAGCCCTCGAACCGCGAATGGGTGCCGCTCGCGCAGATCTCGCCGCACATGGTCGATGCGCTGATTTCCACCGAGGATCACCGCTTCTACGAGCACCACGGCATCGACTTCAAGCGCACGGCGGGCGCGGCATTGCACACGTTCTCGGGCGAGCGCCAGGGCGGCTCGACCATTACGCAGCAGCTCGCGCGCAATCTCTATCCCGATGAAATCGGCCGCGCGCCCACGCTCACGCGCAAGATCAAGGAAGCGATCACGGCGTTCAAGATCGAGGCGGTGTATAGCAAGCAGCAGATTCTCGAGACGTATCTGAACACGGTGCCGTTCCTCTACAACGCCTACGGCATCGAGATGGCGGCGCGCACCTACTTCGGCGTTTCGGCGGATCAGCTCGACATTCTGCAAGCCGCGACGCTCACCGGCATGCTCAAGGGCAACGCCTATTACAACCCGGTGATCAACCCTGAGCGCGCGCTCGCCCGGCGCAACACCGTGCTCGGCCAGATGGTGAAGTACGGCAAGCTCAGCGAGGCGCAGTACGCCGCGCTCTCGAAGAAGCCGCTGCGCCTCGACTTCGAGCGTCAGACCGAGCCGCCCGGCCCCGCACCGCACTTCGCGCTGCAACTGCGCAAATGGCTGATTTCGTGGGCCGACCGCAACGACTACAACATCTATTCGGATGGCCTCGTGGTGCGCACCACGATCGATTCGCGCCTCCAGCAGATGGCAACCGCCGCGCTGCGCCAGCATACGAACCAGCTGCAGGGCATCGCCAACGGCGCATGGAGCGGGCGCAACGGCTGCGTGGCCGGCAACGACCTGTTCGCGACCTTCATGCGCGAAACGCAGGACTACAAGAGCGCACGCGACGCGGGCGCGAACGACGCCGACGCGCTCAAGCAGCTCGCTGGCGACCGCACCTTCATGCGCAACCTCTGCAAGAGCAAGACCGCGGTGGAGGCGGGCTTCCTCGCCATCGACCCGCGCAACGGGCAGATCAAGGCGTGGGTGGGCAGCCGCGACTTTACCGACGAGCCGTTCGACCACGTGCAGCAGGCGCGCCGTCAGCCCGGCTCGACGTTCAAGCCGTTCGTGTACGGCGCGGCCTACGCGGCGGGCGCGAAGCCGAGCGACACGTTCATCGACCAGCCGGTGGAGATTCCGCTGGCGGGCGGCGAAATCTGGAAGCCGACCGACGACGTGCCGCCCAGCAATCGCCCGATGACACTGCGCGACGCGATCGCGTTCTCGCGCAACCGCATCACCGCGCAGCTCATGCAGACGGTGGGCCCGGACAAGGTTGCGCGGCTCGCGCGCGCGATGGGCGTGCGCGACAGCCAGCTCGACCCGGTGCCGTCGCTTGCGCTCGGCACGAGCCCGGTCACGTTGAAGGAGATGGTCTCCGCGTACAGCACCATCGCCAACGACGGCGAGTATCTCGAACCGCGCATGGTCACGAGCATCGAGGACCGCAAGGGCAACGTGCTCGCGCAGTTCGAGAGCGCTTCGCCCGAGCGGGCGCTTTCAGCGGAGGCGGACCGCACGCTGCTCGACACGATGCGCGACGTCGTGAACCGCGGCACGGGCTCGGCCATCCGCACACGTTTCGGCATTCGTGGCGACGTGGCGGGCAAGACCGGCACGACCCAGGGCAATACGGACGGCTGGTTCATCCTGATGGACCCGCAACTCGTGGCGGGCGCGTGGGTGGGCTTCGACGACGGCCGCGTGACGCTCGACGACTACTGGGGGCAGGGCGCGCGCAGCGCGCTGCCGATCGTCGGCGACTTCTTCCAGCGTGCGTTGCGCTCGCGCCTCGTGGATCCGCGTGCGCGCTTCGACACCGAGGTGACGCCGGGCGCGTTCGAAGCCTTCCGCGAGAAGCTGCGCGCGTGGATGGACAAGCTGTTCGGCAAGCACGAAGCGCCGCCTCCGGCCCCGCCGGTGCGGCATGCGCCGCCGCCGCGCGTGAGCGCGCCGGCACCGGCCTCTGTGCCTGCTGTGGCTTCGGCGGCGGGGGCATCGGCACCTGCGGAGGCATCGGCGCCGTCTGCCGCTTCGGCGGCGGCCGCAGAGTCCGCCGCGCGCGCGATCATGGGCCTGCCGCCGATCATCGGGCCGTCCAGCGCGCCGGCGGCGCTTGCCCCGCAGCCTTCGTATCCGGCGCAGGCGCCTGCGCTTGCGCCGACCCCGACGCCCGACGAGGCGGACCCTGATACGCCGGGCGCGAGCGCGAGCTACACGCCGCCCGCGGCGCAGCCGCAGGGGCAATGAGCGCGGCCTCGCGCCGTTAATAAAAAAGGCAGCGTCTTGCGACGCTGCCTTTTTTATTTGTTGGGCACTGCGCATCATGCCCTGAAGGTGCTACACGTGCGTTACTCGCGCACCTTGAATACGGAAACGAGTTCGGCGAGCGCTGCCGCATGCTCGTTGAGCGCGGCGGCGGCGCGCTCGGCGTCGCCCACGAGCGCGGCGTTCTGCTGCGTCGCCGCGCCGATCTGCGAAACCGCGATATTCACCTGCTCGATGCCGCCCGACTGTTCGCGCGAGGCTGTGCTGATCTCGCCGATGATCGAGCGCACTTCATCGACGCGCGCAACGATGCCGCGCATGGTCGTGCTCGCTTCACCGGCGATACGGTAGCCCGTCTCGACCGTCGACGACGATTCGGTGATCAGCGCCGAGATTTCCTTCGCGGCCGCCGCGCTGCGCTGCGCGAGCGCGCGCACTTCGCTCGCGACCACCGCGAAGCCCTTGCCGTGCTCGCCCGCCCGCGCCGCTTCCACGGCCGCATTGAGCGCGAGGATGTTGGTCTGGAATGCGATGCCGTCGATCACGCCAGTGATCTCGGCGATCTTCTGCGACGCGCGGCTGATGTCGTTCATCGTTTCCACGACGCGGCTCACGGCGCGCCCGCCGTCGAGCGCGGCTTCGGCTGCGCTCGTCACCACGGTGTTGGCGCGCGTCGCGTGGTCGGCGTTCTGCTGCACGGTGGAGGTGAGCTCTTCCATGCTCGCCGCCGTCTCCTCCAGGCTGCTCGCCTGGCTCGCGATACGCGAAGCGATCTCGCCGCTGCCTTGCGCGATGCGCGAGGTGTCCTCGCTCATCTGCGCCGTGGCGCTGCGCACCTGCGCGACGATCTGCGCGAGGCCTACGCCGATGCCGTCGATGGCGCGCGTGAGGCGGCCGATCTCGTCGGCGGCCGCCGTGCCTTGCGCGTTCGCTGCATCGCCATGTCCGATGCCGTTGCGGCTGTTGTTGCCGATGCGCACCGTGAGGTCGCCCGCGGCGAGCTGGCCGGCGGCTTGCGCGGCGGCGTCGAGCGGCCGGCTCACGAGGCGGCGCGCCGCGTAGATCGACAGCGCCGCGAAGAGCGCGACCAGCACGAGGCCGATGGCCGCGAAGCGGTCGCGCGTGGCGTTCACTTCCGCCATGATCTCGTCGCGCACGGCGACGCCGCCCACGAGCCATTGCCACTGCGGCACGCTCACGAACGAGACGAACTTCGCGCGCGCGTCGCCCTCGCTGCGTGTCGAGTCGGCGGAGGTGTAGTCGAGCGTGCCTTCGCGCGCTTCGAGCATGCGCGACCAGGGCGCGTCGGCGTCGTCGTAGTGCTTGCCGACGGCGCTCGGGTGGACGAGGAAGGTGCCGCGCGTCGGGCCGTTCGACGCGTCCATCACGAAGTAATAGCCGCTCTCGCCGATCTTGAGCTTGGCGATCTCGCTCTTGAGCGCGTCGATCTGCGCGCCCACGTCCACGCCGACGAAAAGCGCGCCGATCACGTGGCCGCTCGCGTCGAGAATCGGCTTGTACTGCGTGATGTACTGCTTGCCGAATAACTGCGCGAGGCCGGTGTAGGTGCGGTTGGCCATGATCGGGCCATACGCGGGGCCCTTGCGGTCGAGCAGCGTGCCGATCGCACGCGAACCGTCCTGCTTCTTGAGCGACGTGGTCACGCGCACGAAGTCGTCGCCGCTGCGCGCGAAAACGGTGGCGATTTCGCCGCTGCGCGCGAGAAACTGGTCGGGGATCGTGAAGTCCAGGTTCAGCACGTGGTCGCCGGACTTGAAGACCGGCGTGGCCTTGCCGCCAATGTCGACCGTTTGCGTCGCGTCGAGCGCGAAGGCGCCGGGCAGGAAGCTCTCGAAGAGCTGCATGGCACGGTCGACTTCGGCTGCGAGCGCGCCGTCGATGAGCGAGATCGACGAGGCGACCGACTGGTCCTTTTCGGCAATGCGCGTGCGCACCTGTTCGCCGACCTGGGTCGCCGCCGAATGCGTGATCGCCCACGTGAAGGCGGCAAATATCGCTGCGACGAGCACGCACGATAGCAAGGCGAGGCGTACGCCGACGCTCGCGCGGCCTGATAAGCGTGAAAGCATGAAATCGGTTCCGTAATAGAGCTTGTGAGGAAGGAACCTGCGCCTTCGAGGCGCTGGCATGACGCATTACGGCGCGCGCGCGCGATCCTTTAGGGGCAGGTGTGAAAAACCTTACAGTCACGTAAAGATTACCGGTCGGTCAGCCGTTTCGGTGTGCAGATTGTGGGATATTTCGGAATCCAAAAATAACGCCGCCACAAGGAAAAGGGCGCATGAAGCGCCCTTTCGTTATGTTTCGCGCGATACGTCGCGCCGTGAATTTCTGCGTTAGCGGCGGGCCTGCCACGTTCTGAGCAGCAGCGCGTTGGTCACGACGCTCACGCTGGAAAACGCCATGGCTGCGCCCGCGAGCATGGGGTTGAGCAGGCCGAAGGCGGCGAGCGGAATCCCGATCAGGTTGTAGACGAACGCCCAGAACAGGTTCTGCTGGATCTTGCGCCACGTGCGCCGCGAAATATCGATTGCGGCGGCAACGAGCGCCGGGTCGCCGCGCATGAGCGTGATGCCTGCCGCGTGCATGGCGACGTCGGTGCCCGTGGCCATGGCGATGCCGATGTCGGCGGCGGCGAGCGCCGGAGCGTCGTTGATGCCGTCGCCGGCCATCGCGACGATGCCGCCGCTCTTGATCTTGAGGTCGCGGATCGTGCGCGCCTTGTCGTCGGGCAGCACCTGCGCGTGGACTTCGCCGATGCCGAGCTGCGCGGCCACGGCTGCCGCGCTGCCCGCGTTGTCGCCAGTCACGAGCACGCTGCGCACGCCCATCGCCTCGAGGCGCGCAATGGCTTCGCGCGCCGTGGGCTTCACGGTGTCGCCGAAAGCGAGCAGGGCGACGACGCCGCCGCCGTGCGGCTCGAATAGCCACGACACCGTATTGCCCGCCTCTTCGAGCGAACGCGCGCGGGCCGCGAGCGTGGGCGGTACGGCGAGCGCCAGTTCGTCGAGCCAGCGGCCGCTGCCGATTGCGAGGCGCCGGCCGTTCACTTCGGCCTCCACGCCGCGCCCTGGCACCGCGCGCGCATGGGCGGCGACAGCCAAGGCGCCTGGCGCCTGGGCTTTTGCCTGTGCTTCATACGCCTGCACCACGGCTTTCGCGAGCGGGTGATCGCTGTGCCGCTGCACGGCGGCGGCGAGCGCGAGCGCTTCGCCGCGCGCGAGCCCCTCGGCCGCTTCGAACGCGGTGAGCGAGGGCTGGCCGAGCGTGAGCGTGCCGGTCTTGTCGAAGGCGACCACGCTCACGTTGTGGGCGGTCTCCAATGCTTCGGCGTCCTTGATGAGCACGCCGTGGCGCGCGGCCACGCCGGTCCCGGCCATGATCGCGGCAGGCGTGGCAAGGCCGAGCGCGCACGGGCAGGCGATCACGAGCACGGCCACGGCATTGAGGATCGCCGTTTCGGCGCTCGCGCCCGCGAACAGCCAGCCGCCCAGCGTGATGGCCGCGATCACGAGAATCGCGGGGACGAACACGGCGCTCACGCGGTCGACGAGACGCTGGATCGGCGCCTTTTCGGCCTGTGCGCTTTCCACGAGGCGAATGATGCGCGCGAGCGTGGTTTCCGCGCCGATGGCCGTGGTGCGCACGGCGATCGCGCCTTCGCCGTTGATCGAGCCGGCCGTGACGGGATCGTCGGGCGCTTTCGGCACCGGCAGGCTTTCGCCCGTGATGAGCGATTCGTCGATGTGGCTGCGGCCTTCGAGCACGACGCCGTCCACGGGGAGGCGCTCGCCGGGGCGCACGACCACCACGGTGCCCACGCGAACCTGGGCGAGCGGGACTTCGCGCTCCTCTGCGTTGGCGCCATTTGCGCCATCGACGCGGATGCGCGCGCGATCCGGCCGCAGCGCGTTGAGGGCGCGGATCGCGTCGGTGGTCTGGCGCTTCGCGCGGGCTTCGAGCCACTTGCCGAAGCGCACCAGCGTGATGACCACCGCCGAGGCCTCGAAGTACAGATGGGCCATGTCGCCGGGGTGCGCGAGCATCGCATAGACGCTCACGCCATACGCGGCCGAAGTGCCGAGCGCGACCAGCAGATCCATGTTGCCCGCGCCGGCGCGCACGGCCTTCCATGCGGCGCGGTAGAAGCGCGCGCCGAACACGAACTGCACGACGCTCGCCAGCGTCAGCTGCGCCGCGGCGGGCAGCATCCAGTCGAAGCCGAGCCAGTGGCCGAACATCGGCAGCACGAGCGGAGCCGTGAGCACCGCCGAAATCAGCACGGCGCGCCATTCGCGGCGCGCCTCGTCGCTGGCGGCGGCACCTTTCGCCGGGGTGGCGGCGTCTTCGTCGGCGGCGAGCGGCGTGGCTTCATAGCCGGCCTTCTTGACGGCGGCGACGAGCAGGTCCTGCAATTCGCCCGTGAGCGGCGAGCGCGTGTTGACGGTGGCCTGTTCGGTGGCGAGGTTCACGCTTACGCCAGCCACGCCGGGCACGCGCGCGAGCGCCTTCTCGACGCGGTTCGCGCATGAAGCGCAAGTCATCCCGCCGATGGCGAGCGTGGCGGCTTCCGTGGCGACGGGCACGGCTTCATAGCCGGCCTTTTCGACGGCGGCGACGAGCGCGGCGGGCACGACGCCGCCGCTGGCCTCGACGGTGGCCTTTTCCGTGGCGAGGTTGACCGAGGCGCGCGTGACGCCCGGAACCTTGGCAAGCGCTTTCTCGACGCGCATGGCGCACGAGGCGCACGTCATGCCGTGGACCTCGAGTTCGGCCACGGCGGTATCGGTGCGCTCTGCTACGAGGGGTTCATTCATGATGGGGTGCGAGCACTGGCTGTCATCGATGTTAGGCAGTATCTACGTTCCCATCATGGGAAGGTCAAGGGGCGCGACATTACGCCCCTTTCGTTTCAGAGGGAAGTCCTGAGAGCAAGCTCTCGAGCTGTAACGCAATTTTCCACGCTGCAGGCTTTTCAGGCCCAGGCGCGAGCGATACGATACCAACCGGCGGCATTGGCGCCTTGCCGCGCGCATTTGACCACGGCCCTGGGGGGGCCCGCGCGCGGAGTGGCCAGCCGGTCGACGTCACTTCATGGACCGCCCGCACCGAATACAACCAACAAATGACAACAATACATCGAGCATTCTCTACGTACCGTAGCTGCTCCGCGCTTGCCTGTCTTGCCCTGATCGCCGGATGCGCCTCGGCGCCGGGCGACGTTGCGCCGAAGAGCAACGGCTGGATGAAGGACGAAGTCTCCGACTCCTATGTGTTTGGCTATCCGCTCGTGCTGATGGACGTGGCGCGCGAAGCCGCCACCGGCAGCGCGCCCGGCCAGGCCGCGCCGAACACGCTGCGCCACGCGCAGTCGCTGCCGCCCGTCGGGGCTTCGAGCCCGCCCGAACCCAACCTCGACACGCTGACTTCCAGCGGCTGGCTCGACGTTTCGAGCGAGCCGGTGCTCGTCACGCTGCCCGATACGCACGGCCGCTACATGGACGCGCGCGCGCTCGACATGTGGACGAACGTCGTCTGGTCGACAGCCGCCGCGCAGACCGGCGAACGTGTCAGCGGTCTGAAAGCGCAAACGATTGCATTTGTTCCGGCCGGCTGGAAGGGCACGCTGCCCGCGCGCGTGAAGCGCGTCGATGTGTCGACGCGCTACGTGTGGTTCCTCGCGCGCATCCAGACGCGCGGCGGCGGCGACCTCGCGGCTGTGCGGCTGCTGCAGCACGGCCTGCAGGTCACGGCGCTTTCCGGGTGGGACGAGCGCGGCGCGCGCGGCAAGGCCGGCGCTCGCCGCGGCCGCGGCAACGAGCCGACCGGCGCCACGCAGAGCGGCGATCCGGTCGCGCCGGGCACGCCGTCCGCCCAGGTCGCGGCGCTCGACGCGAACGGTTTCTTCGACCGGCTCGCCCAGGCGCTGGAAGACAATCCGCCCACGGCGGACGACGCGCACGCGCTCAAGATTCTCGGCGACATTGGCGTGCACCCGGGCGACCCGGCGCAGTTGCCCACGGGCGCGAAGGACGCCGCAGTCGTCAAGGCGGGTCTCGCCGATGGCCGCACGCGCGCCGCGACGCCGCCGGCCAACCTGCTGGCAGGCAACGGCTGGCTCTGGGTGGGCGACGATGCGGGCAACTACGGCCCCGACTACTCGCTGCGCGCCTATGCGGCGTACACGTCGCCGGGTCTGCCGACGACCCGCGACGAAGTGCGCGCCCGCGTGAGCCAGGACAGCGACGGTCATGCGCTCAACGGCGCGAACCGCTACACGATCCACTTCACGGCCAAGCAGTTGCCGCCGGTGCGCGGCTTCTGGTCGATCACGGCCTATACGACCGACGGCGCGCTCGATGCCGACGCGCCCGTGCGCGTGGCGTTCGGCGACCGCAGCGGCGCACGGCGCAACCGCGACGGCTCGCTCGACGTGCACGTGAGCGCCGAGCGGCCGCGCGGCGGCGCGAACTGGGTGCCGGCGCCGCATGGCGACTTCCGCCTCGTGATGCGCCTCTACGCCGCGAAGCCGCAGGCGACCGATGGCAGCTGGCAGCCGCCCGCCGTCGAGCGGCAGTAATCGCTGAACCGGGCTGAACCAGGCGTTGGCGGGCCGCTGTCCCGCCAACGCTTTTTTTGCGCCGCATAAGCCCGCTCAAGCGCCACGCCCGGCTTTTCCGCCCGCATTTCATGCATTGCGCAACACGCGCGACGGCCCCCCGCAATCGCCGGGCCATCGCCTTTGCGCTGTTACTTCTTGTTGCGCAATACCTGCGCCGCGGGCGGCGTTTTCCCGCCGTCCGATCTTCTATCGGACCTATACTTCCGGCTGTCGGCATCCCCGGATTTCCGACATCAGACCCACATCCCGCGGCGGGCCTGTTGCCGCCTCATCCGCAAGCAAGCATGGCAAGCCTCAACAAAGCGTCGCTCAACTCTTCCTTGCAATCGGTGCGCGCGGTCGCGCGTGCGCCCCGCACCCGGCGCATCCTCACGGGCGTCGTCATCTTTCTGATTGTGTTCGGCCTGGTCGGCTTCTTCGCCGCGCCGCCGATCATTCGCCACGTTGCCGAGCAGCAGTTGAGCAAGCAGCTCGACCGGCCCGTCACGATCGGCCGCATCGCGCTCAATCCGTACACGCTGCGTCTCGAAGCGGACCGCGTGCATATCGGCGAGCGCGGCGGCAACGGCGACTTCTTCGATGTCTCGCGCGCCGTCGTGCAGGCGTCGTGGTCGTCGATTTTTCGCGCGGCGCCCATCGTCGACGAACTGCGGCTCGACTCGCCGCGCGCCACGATCGTGCGGCTCGACGCGCAGCACTTCAACTTCTCGGACCTCATCGAGAAGTTCTCGACGCCCTCGAAGCCCAGCAGCAAGCCCACGCAATTTTCGGTTTCGAACATCCGCATCGAGAACGGCCAGATCACCTTCGACGATCGCGTGCTCAACGAAAAGCACGTGATCGACCGCTGGTCGCTCGGCATTCCGTTTATCGCCACGCTGCCTTCCAAGACCGATATCTTCGTTCAGCCAATGCTGCGCGCGCGCATCGACGGGGCGAGCACGCTCGCCATCGACGGCAGGACCAAGCCCTTTTCCGCGACGCGCGAGTCGGAAGTGGAGCTGCGCCTGACCGACCTCGACGTGCCGAAGCTCCTCACCTACGCGCCGACGAAGCTGCCCGTCACGGTGAAGAGCGGCAAGCTCTCGACCAACCTCAAGCTCGATTTCGTGATGTCGGGCGAGAAGCCCGCGCTGCGTGTGACGGGCACGACCGACCTGAACGACTTCGACTCGACCGACAACGCCAACGCGCCGTTCTTCGGCGCGCGCAGCCTGCACGTGGCGGCGGCTTCGCTCGAACCGTTCAGCAATGTCTATCGCTTCGACGACATCCATCTTGACGCGCCCACCGTGTGGGTCGCGCGCGACAAGCAAGGCATGCTGAGCGTCGAGAAGTTAATGGGCGCGCCGGCCGCGCAAAATGCGCCGGCCGCCGGCAAGGCCGCGAGCGCCGCGCCGGCCTCGGGCGCCTCGGGTGCCCGGAGCGCGCAGGCGGCGGCCGAGGAAGCGAAGCCCGCGCCGCTCGATGTTTCGATCCGCCAGTTCGCGCTCACGAACGGCACCGTGCACGTCGCTGACGATGTGCCGGCGCGGCCGGTGAACGTCGAGCTCACGCAGCTTTCGACCACGCTTACTAATTTCTCGACGACCGCCAAAGCGGGCGCGCCGTTCACGTTCGCGACCAACGCGAACGACGGCGGCACGATCAAGGCGTCGGGCACGGTGAGCCTCGCGGGCAAGAACGCCGAAGCCAACATCGCGCTCGAGCGCGTGAGTCTGCCGCAGGCGCAACCGTATATCGACAACCTGAGCGGCGCGCAGATTCTGGACGGCAAGCTCAATCTCACGTCCACGCTCAAGGCCGACTGGGCGCAGCAGCCTGCCGTCGTGCAGGTCGGCCAGAGCACGCTCGGCCTCGAATCGCTCAAGCTCGCGGCGCGCGGCGCGAAGGCGCCTGCCATTGCGCTCGCCCAGGGCACGGTGCAGGTGAGCGGGATCGACCTCAACGCGCGCAAGGCGCAGATCGCTTCGGTGGACGTGACCGGTCTCGTGGTGAACGCCGAGCGCCAGAAGGACGGCAAGCTCGACCTGGCGCAACTCGCCTCCACGCATCAGGCGGCGCCCGAGCGCACGGCGATTCACGCGGCCCAAAAGTCGGTGCAGGAAGGGCCGGCCTGGCGATACACAATCGACGCTTTCACGCTGAACAACGGCACGATCAATTTCACGGACAGCTCGACGCCGCGCCCGGTGAAGCTCGCGATCACGCCGTTCGACCTGAAGATCCAGCAGATCAGCGACGACCTGAGGCACCCGCTGCCGATCGACCTGAAGGCGACCGTCAATCGTAGGGGCACACTCGCGCTGAGCGGCAAGATCAACCCGACGCCGCTCACGGCGCAGTTGAAGATCGACGCAAACCAGCTCGACGCCGCCGCGTTCGAGCCTTACTTCGGCAATCAGCTCAACGCGGTGATCGCGAGCGCGCTGCTCAACATGAACGGGCAGCTTTCGGTCGAGCAGGGCAAGGCGCTCAAGGCGAACTATCGCGGCGACGCGGCGCTCGTGGACGTGCGCATGCTCGACAAGGCCACGTCCGGCCCGTTCGCGGGCTGGCGCTCGCTCGCGCTCACGAACCTGAAGGCGAACTACGACGACGCGCGCGGCACCGACGTGGACGCGAGCCGCGTGACCTTCGCCGGCTTCTATGGCCGCGTGCTGCTCGACGCGCAAGGCAAGCTCAATCTCAAGGACGTGGTCGCGCATCAAACCGGCGCGGCGCAGTCGCTTACGCAGGACACGAGCGGCAAGCCAGGCGCGCACGAGCCCGTGCCGCTCACGCCGCAGGCGGCGAGCGCACCCGTGCAGACGGCTTCCGCACCCGCGCCCGCTTCCGCGCCTGCCACGGTCGTGGCCGCACAGGCGCCGAAGAACCCCGTGCGCCTGCACTTCGGCGAGCTCGTGCTGCAGGACGGCCGCGTGAACTACACCGACAACTTCATCAAGCCGAACTACACCGCCGATCTCGTGCAGATCCACGGCACGGTGGGCGCGTTCGGCACGCAGTCGACGACGCCCGCGCCGGTGGACGTTTCCGCGAAGCTCGCGGCGAACGGTCCGCTCTCGATCAAGGGCACGGTGAACCCGCTCATCGAGAAGCCGTCGCTCGACCTCACGGCGAGCGCGCACGATATCGAGCTTACGAACCTCACGCCGTATTCGGCGAAGTACGCGGGCTATCCGATCACGAAGGGCAAGCTCAACGTCGATCTGCATTACCAGCTCGCGAACGACCAGCTCACGGCGAACAACCATATCTTCATCGACCAGCTCACGTTCGGCGATCACATCGACAACGACACGGCCACCAAGCTGCCGGTGCGGCTCGCGATCTCGCTGCTCAAGAACCGCAAGGGTGAGATCGACGTGAACATTCCGGTGTCGGGCTCGCTCTCGAACCCCGAGTTCAGCCTGGGCGGCCTGATCTGGAAGGCGGTGCTCAACCTCATCGCGAAGGCCGTGACCGCGCCGTTCACGCTGCTCGCCAACGCATTCGGCGGCGGCGGCGAAGACCTGGGCTATGTCGAATTCGCGGCCGGCACGGCAACGCTGACCGATGCCGACCAGAAGAAGCTCGACACGATCATGAAGGCGCTCGACGACAAGCCTTCGATCAAGATCGATCTGATCGGCCGCGTCGATCCGGCCGTGGACACGCCCGCGCTGCGCGAGCAGTACGTGGATCGCCTCGTGCGGCTTCAGAAGGTGAAGGACACGGTGGGCAACGGCGAGAGCGTGGATACCTCGCAGGTCAAGGTGGACGACAAGGAGTACGAGAAGTACCTCGCCAAGGCCTATAAGGATGCGGACTTCAAGAAGCCGCACAACATGATCGGCCTCACGAAGACGCTGCCCGTGGACGACATGAAGCAGGCGCTAGCCGACCACGCACCCGTTGACGACGCCACCTTGCGCAACCTCGCTCAGGACCGTGCGCAA
The DNA here is from genome assembly GCF_026343935.1 of Paraburkholderia sp. CNPSo 3076. Taxonomy (NCBI): domain Bacteria; kingdom Pseudomonadati; phylum Pseudomonadota; class Betaproteobacteria; order Burkholderiales; family Burkholderiaceae; genus Paraburkholderia; species Paraburkholderia sp. CNPSo 3076. The sequence continues at coordinate 111,406 of NZ_JAPMAL010000028.1, forward strand.
GCGGTGCAGCAGTACTTCGAAGGCAAGGTCGATCCGAGCCGCGTGTTCATCGTGGCGCCGAAGCTGGACGCCAAGGGCATCGAAGACAAGGGCGCGACGACGCGGGTGGATTTCGGTCTGAAATAAGCGGCGCGCTTCTATGCAAAGACGCGATTCGATGCAGCGGCGCGCTTGGGTCTAACCGGCGCGCCGCAGCTTTTTCGGGTTCGCAAACGCATGTTCCTCGATGACCTGCGCGAGCGTCGCAAAGGCCGGCGCGATTTCCTCGTGCGGCACGCACGCGTAACCCGTTAGCAATCCTTTGCGGTCCTGGCGCACGCTGTAGTAGGCCGCGAGCGGGCGCACGATCACGCCCGCGTCGTAGGCGGCCGCAGCGATGGCGCGATCGTCGGTGTGGTCGGGCAGGCCGAGCACGAAGTGCAGACCCGCTTCGTCGCCCATGACGGGCAGCGCATCGCCGAAGTGGCGCGTGACCGCGTCGATCAGCAGCTGGCGCCGCTCGCCATAGAGCGTGCGCATGCGGCGCACGTGCGAAGTGAGATAGCCATCCATGATGAATTCGGCGAGCACGGCCTGCTGCATGAGCTGGCCTTCGCGATACAGCTCCGCCACGCCCGTGCGGAACGTGGCCGCGAGCCGCTCGGGCACGACCATGTAGCCGATGCGCAGGCCCGGAAACAGCAGCTTGCCGAGGCTGCCCACGTAGATCACGCGGTCCGACTCGTCGAGACCCTGCAGCGAGGCGAGCGGCCGGCTGCCGTAGCGGAACTCGCTGTCGTAGTCGTCCTCGATGATCCACACCTTGTGCTGGCGCGCGTATTCGAGCAGCGTGCGGCGGCGCGCGAGGCTCATCACCATACCGAGCGGGTATTGATGTGAAGGCGTGACGAGCGCGATACGCGGCGGGTCGCGCAGGTCCTGCTCACGCGGATTGAGCCCTTCGTCGTCGACGGGAATGGGCGCGAGCTTCAATCCCGAGGACTGCAACACACTGCGCGCGCCCCAGTAGCACGGCTCTTCGACCCACGCCGTGTCGCCGTGGTCGGCGAGCAGCCGCACGGCGAGATCGATGGACTGGTGAATACCCGTAGTGATGATGATCTGGTCCGGCGTGCAGCGCACCGAGCGCGCCACGCGCAGATAGTCCGAAAGCGCGCGCCGCAGCGGACGGTAGCCGCCGCCGGGCGCGTAGGTCAGCAAACCATGATTCGCCGATTTCCATAACCGGGCCTGCAAGCGGCTCCACGTGCGCGCCGGAAACTCGGCCACGTCGGGCACGCCCGGCATAAAGGCGCCCCACTGCCTGGCGGACACGCCCGCCTCGTCGATGAGCCGTTGGCCGCGCATCGACATGTCGCCGCGCGGGGAGGCGCCGCTCGCGTCGTCGTCCTCGTCGTCGGCGGCGGCGGCTGGCGTCGGCGTGCTCACGGCGGCCGAGTCGGGGCGCGTGTCCGCGACATAGGTGCCGCTGCCGGTGGTCGAGATCACGTAACCCTCGGCGCTCAGCTGGTCGTAGACGTGCAGCACGGTGTTGCGCGCCACGCCGAGGTCGCCCGCGAGCGTGCGCGAGCTGGGCAGCTTGGTGCCGGGCGCGAGCCGGCCCGTCAGGATGGCCTGCTGCATGAGCTGCAGCAGCTGACGGTAGGCGGGCTCGGCGCTTTCCTTGTCGAGCTGCGCCGCGAGCCATTCGGACAGGATCACCATGGCTAAGTGGTTCCATCGGTAATAATGAAATGGCTCCATTGAATAGAGCCGGGACCATCTATAGTAATTCGCACGTCAGTTTCGGTTAACGCCTGCGCCAGGATTTATTTAATCGCGTCAGAAGGGCCGGCCGGGAAAAAGAGTATGCAAAGGAGACAGGGCGGATGAAGACCTCGGATGTGATCGTCAGCTTTCGCGGCGTGCGCAAGACCTATGACGGCGAAACGCTGGTCGTCAAACAACTTGACCTTGATATTTATCAAGGTGAGTTTCTGACGCTGCTCGGCCCGTCCGGCTCGGGCAAGACCACCTGCCTGATGATGCTCGCCGGCTTCGAGTTTCCCACCGGCGGCGAGATCCGCCTCGACGGCAAGCTGCTCAACAATGTGCCGCCGCACAAGCGCGACATAGGCATGGTGTTCCAGAATTACGCGCTCTTTCCGCATCTCACGGTCGAGCAGAATGTCGCTTATCCGCTAGGCGTGCGCAAGGTGCCCACCGCCGAGCGCGCGCAGCGCGTGAACGACGCGCTCAAGATGGTGCGCATGGAAGGCTTCGCGAAGCGCTATCCCGCGCAGCTTTCGGGCGGCCAGCAGCAGCGCATCGCGCTCGCCCGCGCGCTCGTGTTCCAGCCCAAGCTCGTGCTCATGGACGAGCCGCTCGGCGCGCTCGACAAGCAGTTGCGCGAACACATGCAGTACGAACTGAAGTCGCTGCATGAAAAGCTCGGCGTCACGTTCGTCTACGTGACGCACGATCAGGGCGAGGCGCTCACGATGTCGGACCGCGTGGCCGTGTTCGACAAGGGCATCGTGCAGCAGCTCGACAGCGTGGACCGGCTCTACGAGTCGCCCTGCAACGAGTTCGTGGCGAACTTCATCGGCGACAGCAACCGGCTGCGCGGCACCATTGCCGCTGTGGATGGCGAGTACTGCGAAATGCATCTCGCCGACGGCACGCGTCTCACCGGCCGCAACGTGGCGGGTGCGCAGGCGGGGGCCGCGGCCATCGCGTGCATTCGCCCCGAGCGCATGAAGCTCGCGAACGGCTCGAAGGGCAATGGCGCAAATTCGCTGGCCGGAGAAGCGCGCGGCCTCATCTATTTCGGCGACCACGTGCGCATGCGCTGTGGCCTGCCACAGCAGGACGAGTGCTTCGTGAAGGTGCCGCTCGGCACCGAGGCGCTCGACGGCTTCGCGCCCGGCCAGCCGGTCGCACTCGAATTCGCGCCCGAGCATTTGCGCGTGTTCGCATGAGGCGTGCGGGCGCGGTGCGCAATCTTGCGCGCCGTTGCCTCGCGAAGCGTCTCGACGATCGGGCCTCGTTTCTCGCATCGAAGGGCCCGGCAAGACAAACCATCAAGGAGAAGGGACTCAACCATGAAGCAGATCGGCAACATGCGCGTTGTAGCGGTCGCGGCCGCACTCGCACTCTCGTTTGGCGTGGCGAATGCCGCGGAACTGACCGTCGTGAACTTTGGCGGCGCCAATGGCGATGCGCAGAAGGCGGCGTTCAACGAGCCGTTCCAGACGCAGACCGGCAACAAGATCACCGCTGTCGAGTACAACGGCGAGCAGGCCAAGGTGAAGGCCATGGTCGACGCGAAGCACGTGGACTGGGACGTGGTGGAAGTCGAAACCGGCGACATCGCGCGCGGCTGCGACGAAGGTCTCTACGAGAAGCTCGACTGGGCCAAGCTCGGCAACAAGGGCGACTTCATGAAGGCGGCGCAGCAGCCCTGCGGCGCAGGCTTCTTCGTGTGGTCCACGGCGCTCGCCTATAACGCCGACAAGCTCAAGACCGCGCCCACGAACTGGGCCGACTTCTGGGACGTGAAGAAATTCCCGGGTAAGCGCGGCATGCGCAAGGGCGCCCGGTACAACATGGAATTCGCGCTGATGGCCGACGGCGTGGCGCCGCAGGACGTCTACAAGGTGCTCTCGACCAAGGCCGGCCAGGACCGCGCTTTCAAGAAGCTCGATGAACTGAAGCCGAACATCCAGTGGTGGGAGGCAGGCGCGCAGCCGCCGCAATTCCTCGTAGCGGGCGACGTCGTGATGTCCACGGCGTACAACGGCCGTATCGATGCCGCGCAGCGCGAAGGCAAGAACCTCAAGGTGGTGTGGACCGGCAGCATCTACGACCTCGACTACTGGGCGATCCCGAAGGGCGCGCCGAACAAGGCGCTGGCCGAGCAGTACATCGCCTACACGCTTTCGCCGAAGCCGCAGCAGGAATATGCGCAGCACATCGCGTATGGCCCGGTGAACGCGAACGCGATCAAGGCGCTCGATGCGAAGACGCTCGCCAACCTGCCGAATTCGCCGGCCAACGGCAAGAACGCCATCCAGGAGAACCTCACGTTCTGGACCGACCACGGCGACGAACTGGAGCAGCGTTTCGCCTCGTGGGCTGCGAAGTAAGGATGAGGTAGACGCTCCGGCGCGCAAGCGCCGGAGCGGTTTGGCTGCATGGCTGGAGACCGGATGTGACCACAATGACGACCGTGACCAACGTTGCCGGCGCGGCAGGCGAAGAGGCCGCGCGCCTGAAGCGGGAACTGCGCGTAGCGCAAGCGAAGAAGCGCACGATGGCGCTCATGCTGATCGCGCCGCTCGCGATCTTTCTGCTGCTGATTTTCGTGGTGCCGATCGCCGCGCTGCTCACACGCGCGGTGCAGAACCCCGAAGTGGCGACGGCGCTGCCGCAAACCATCACGGCGCTGCGCGACTGGGACCGCAAGAGCGCGCCGCCCGACGCGGCTTACGCGGCGCTTGCGCAGGACCTCACCGTCGTAAAGGAAGGTGATGCGATGGGCGCGCTGGCGCGCCGCCTGAACGTGGAAATCGCGGGCTTCCGCTCGCTGGTCGCGAAGACGGCGCGCGCGATGCCGCTCGCCGACGACGACGGCAAACCGCTCGCGCTGACCCCCGCGCAAACGCGCGCCAAGATCGTCGAGCTCGACGACCGCTGGAGCGACGTCGCCTACTGGCAGGCGATCGCGAAGAACAGCTCACGCTATTCGCCGTTCTACCTTCTCGCATCGCTGGACCACCGCCAGGACGCATTCGGCCGCATCGTGGCCGCCGACCCTGAGCAGCAGATTTATCTCGACGTGTTCGGCCGCACCTTCGTCATCAGCGTGTTCGTGACGGTGTTCGCGTTGCTGCTCGGCTATCCGCTCGCTTACTGGATCTCCACGCTCTCCGAGCGCCGCGCGAATCTCGTGATGATTCTCGTGCTGATTCCCTTCTGGACGTCGATTCTCGTGCGCGTGGCCGCGTGGATCGTGATTCTCCAGGGCGAGGGTCTCGTCAACAAGGCGCTGCTGGGCACGGGCCTCATTTCGCAGCCCCTGACGCTGCTGTTCAACCGCGTGGGCGTCTACATTTCGATGACGCACATCCTGCTGCCGTTCATGGTGCTGCCGCTCTACAGCGTGATGAAGTCGATCCCGCCGACTTACCAGCGCGCGGCCGTGTCGCTCGGCAGCCATCCGTTCGCGGCCTTCTGGCGCGTGTATGTGCCGCAGACGTACCCCGGCGTGGGCGCGGGCGTGCTGCTCGTGTTCATTCTCTCGATCGGCTACTACATCACACCGGCGCTGCTCGGCGGCCCGGGCGACCAGATGGTCAGCTACTACGTGGCGTACTTCACCAACGTGTCGATCAACTGGGGCATGGCCTGCGCGCTCGGCGCGCTGCTGCTCGCGGCGACCACGGCGCTCTATTTCGTCTACGGGCGCTTCACGCGCACGCAACTGAGCCTCGGCTGAGGAAGGCGCAACCATGAAATTCGCCAAACCGCTTTTTGCGCCGCATACGTCGGCCGTCGAACGCGTGTGGTACTTCGCGCTGCGCGCGCTCGTCGTGCTCACGCTGCTGTATCTGATCCTGCCCGTGCTCGCGATCGTGCCGCTGTCGTTTTCGTCGAGCACGTTCCTGGTTTATCCGATTCCAGGCTGGTCGCTGCGGTGGTATGAGAACCTCGTGATGTCCGACGAATGGCGCATGGCCGCGAAAAACAGCTTCATCGTTGGTCCCGCCGCCACGGTCGTGGCGACCGTCCTCGGCACGCTCGCGGCCATTGGCATCACAAAGGCCGATTTCCGCGGCAAGGCGCTGCTCATGGCTGTGCTCATCTCGCCGATGATCGTGCCCGTGGTGGTGGTGGGCGTGGGCATGTATCTGTTCTTCGCGCCGCTCGGCCTCGCCAATACGTATCTCGGGCTGATCCTCGCGCACGCGTCGCTGGGCGTGCCGTTCGTCGTGACCACGGTCGCGGCCACGCTGCAGGGCTTCAATCACAATCTCGTGCGTGCGAGCCTTTCGCTCGGGGCGAATCCGGTCACGACGTTCTTCCGCATCACACTTCCCGTCATCGCGCCGGGTGTGATTTCGGGTGCGCTGTTCGCGTTCGCCACGTCGTTCGACGAAGTCGTGGTGACGCTCTTCCTCGCGGGCGCCGACCAGACCACCTTGCCGCGCCAGATGTTCACGGGCATACGCGAGAACATCAGCCCGACGATCGCTGCGCTCGCAACGATCCTGATCGTGTTTTCCACGTGTCTGCTGCTCGCGCTCGAATGGCTGCGCGGCAGGAATGCGGCGCGCGCGGTGAAGGCGTGATGGCGTGAGCCGTCGATAAAAAAGGCAGCGCCGCGGCGCTGCCTTTTCGCTTTTGCGCGTTACGCCTGCAGCAGCGGCGGAACGCGCCGCTTGACCCACTGCGTGGCCCGATCGTACACGTGGGCGAGTTGCAGCACCGAGAGGTCCGCGTGCGGCTTGCCGATCACCTGCAGCCCCATCGGCAGGCCTTGCGCATTGAAGCCCGCCGGTACGCTGATGACCGGCAGCCCCGCGAGACTGCCGCCAATCACGACTTCCATCCAGCGGTGATAGGTATCCATCGTGCGGCCCGCGATCGACTGCGGCCAATGCTCGCTCGCGTCGAACGGGAAGAGTTGGGCGCTGGGCAGCACGAGGTAGTCGTAACGCTCGAAGAGCGCGAGCAGCGCGTTGTACCACTGGCTGCGTGTGACCGAGGCGTTCCATACGTCTTCGCCCGATAGCTTCCGGCCGCCTTCCACTTCCCATTGGGCTTCCGGCTTGAGCAGCGCGCGCTTTTCCGTGTCGCGATAGAACGCGCCCAGCGTGCCCGCGCACGAGAAATGGCGCAGCGTGAGCCACGTTTGCCACACGCGCTCCATGGCGAAGTCGGGGCGTGCGGCTTCGACCTTGCAGCCCACCGATTCGAAGTCCTTGAGCGCCGTTTCGCACAGTGCGAGCACGCCGTCTTCCATGGGCAGATAGCCGTCGTAATCGCCTAGCCAACCGATGCGCGCGCAACCAAAGTCGCGCTCGAGCGGACCCGTGAACTGCGCAGAATCTTCGGCAATGGAAAGCGGCGCGCGCGCGTCGTAGCCCGCCTGGGTGGCAAGCAGCATCGCGAGGTCGGGCACAGTGCGGGCCATCGGGCCCGCGTAGCCGAGCTGATGGAAGAACAGTTCGTGCGCAGGCACGGAGGGCACTCGGCCTTGCGAGGGACGAAAGCCGAACACGTTGTTCCAGCCGGCGGGATTGCGCAGCGACCCCATCATGTCGCTGCCGTCCGCCACGGGCAGCATGCGCAGCGCAAGCGCCACGGCCGTGCCGCCGCTGCTGCCGCCCGCGCTGCGCGTGAGGTCGTAAGCGTTGAGCGTGGTCCCGAAGACCGTGTTGTACGTGTTCGAGCCAAGGCCGAATTCCGGCGTGTTCGTCTTGCCGATGAAAATCGCGCCCTGTGCGCGCATGCGCGCGGCCATCAGGGAATCGGCCGCGGGCACTTCGTCGCGCAACAGCGGCGAGCCTTGCGTGTACGGGATGCCGGCCGTGGCCGTGAGATCCTTCGGCGCTTGCGGCATGCCGTGCATCCAGCCAAGGTACTCGCCTCGCGCGAGCTGGGCGTCGCGAACGCCCGCCTCGGCGAGCAGCGAGGCGCGCTCGCGCAGCGAGACGATGGCGTTGGCCGGCGTATTCACACGCTCGATATGGTCGAGAAACGCGCTCATCACTTCGCGGCAGGACACTTTGCGCAGGCGTATCCATTCCGAAAGCTGAAGTGCGTCGGCCGCGACGAGATCGTTGGGCGACAGTCTTGCGGGGGACAGCGATGCCTGGTTCATACGTGTCTCTCGTTTGCGGATGGAGCAGGGGGAGGGTCATTGTCGCGCACGCGCGGCGCAAGCGAAAGGAAACGAATGGTTGCCGCAGCAGGGTGCCGGTTGCCGTGTGGGGCGGCCAGTCTACCGAACGGGCGCGGCGGGTGCCGACGTGTCGTTGCCCTGCGCAGGCGGCGCTGTGCCGGGGAGTGGGGCGCCACCAAGCGCTTGATAGAGCGCCGCGGTGTCGGTTAGCCGATCCGCATGAACGCGCGAGCGGTCGAGCGTTGCCTGGAGTGCCTGGCGTTGCGCATCGATCAACGAAGACTCGCTCACGCCGCCTGCGTTGTAGCGCGTTTGTGCGATCGCCGCGTTGGCCTGCGCCTCACGAGCGGCGTCGTCGCGCGCCTGCAGTTCGGTCGCATCGTTCTGGAGCGCCTGGAGCGAGTCGGCGACCTGCTGCAGCGCTTGCAGGACCGTCTGACGATAGTCGGCAAAAGCGGCTTCATAGGCGGCTTGTGACGCACGTTTTTTCGCGCGCAATTCGCCGCCATGGAACAGCGGCTGTGTGAGGCCGAGTCCGACGTTCCAGATGTTCAGCCCGCTGATGACGTCCTCGATACGCGTGCGCTCCGACCCGATACTCGCCGAGAGTGAGATCTGCGGATAGAGATTCGCCGTCGCCACGCCCACGTTCGCGCCAGCCTGGTGCAGCAGCGCCTCGGCGGCGCGTATGTCGGGCCGCTCGCGCGCCAGCGTGGAAGGCACAGTGAGCGCAACCGTATCGGGCAGATGCAGGGTATCGAGAGAAACGGCGTCGAGCGGCGCGGCGAACTGCGCAGGCGCGACGCCCAGCAGGGTGGCGAGCTGATGCTCCGCAGCCTCGCGCTGCGTTTCGAGCGGTGGCAGCGAGGCGCGCGTTTGCGCGAGCAGGGTGCGCTGGCTGCGCACGTCGATCTCCGCTACGCCGCCGGCAGCAAGGCGCGCCTGCATGATAGCGAGTTGGCGCGCCTGCGTCTGCGCGAGTTGCATGGTGAGGTCGATCTGGCGTTGCAGCGACGCGCGGCGGATGGCGGTGGACACCACGTTGGCGGCCACTGAAAGTCGCGCGGCCTCCATTTCGTACGCCAGATAATCGACTTGCGCGAGCGTGGATTCCAGCGCGCGACGGTTGGCGCCGAACAAGTCGAATACGTACGAGACGCTGACCGAAGCGTTGTAAAGCGTAAACGGCGGTGGGTTCGGCACTTGCGTAATGCCGAAAGCGGCGAGATCGACCTTCTGGCGCGTGCCGGAAAGTTTCAGATCCACGGCGGGAAAGTTCGTCGCGCCGGCCTGCGCGTTGTAGTTTTCGCGCGCTTCCACGAGCCTGGCGCGCGCCGAGTCGAGCGTGGGGCTCGCGCGCAAGGCCTGATCGACGAGTTCGTTCAACTGCGCGCTGCCAAACTGTATCCACCATGCGTTTGGAGCGTGTTCCGCGGCCGTGAAGGTCTGCGCGCCGCCGCCGGGCCCGGTGGCGCTGGCGGTGGACGCCGGCACAGGCTCGCGCGTCCAGCCCGTGGCATCGGGCGCGGCGGGCGGGTGGAAATCGGGACCCACGGTGCAGCCCGCGAGCATGAGCACAAGCAGGCAGGCAAGGGCGGCGTCGCGCTTCATGGTCATGTGCCTCGCGCTAGTCGAGCGTGCGCCGGTAAAAGCGCACGGCGATCGCCATGACCGCGACCGTAAATACGGCGAGTGGCCACACCGCGGGCCACAGGTCGGTCCAGCCGTTGCCCTTGAGCAGGATACCGCGCACGAGCCGGTTGAAATACGTGAGCGGCAGCAGATTGCCGAGCCACTGCGCCCAGCGCGGCATGCCGCCGAACGGGAACATGAAGCCGGAGAGCAGCAGGCTTGGCAGGAAATAGAACATCGTCAGCTGCATGGCCTGCAACTGGTTTTGCGCGAGCGACGACAGCGTGATGCCCACAGTGAGATTCGCGGCGATGAACAGCAGCGCCGAAAGATAGAGCGTGACGAGACCGCCCGCAAACGGCACGTGAAAGACGTAGCGCGCGGCGAGCACGATGATGGTCGCCTGGATCAGCCCGATCGCCACGTACGGAATGATCTTGCCCGTCATCACCTCGATGGGCAGCACTGGCGTGGCGAGCAGGTTCTCCATCGTGCCGCGCTCGCGCTCGCGCGTGATGGCGAGGCCCGTCATCATCACCATCGTCATCGTGAGGATCACGCCCATGAGGCCGGGTACGACGTTGTATTGCGTGATGCCCTCGGGGTTGTAGAGCCGGTGCACTTGCACGTCGAACGCGGCGGGCGTGCCGTTCAAGTGCGCGAGCGGGCCGGTGAGGTCCTTCGCGGCCACGGGAGCGACCAGCCCGGGCAGCGCCGCGAGCGCGGTGGTGATGGCAGTGGGGTCGCTCGCGTCGGCTTCGACGAGCAGCGAGGGTCTTTCGCCGCGCAGCAGGCGCCGCGAAAAATCGACAGGAATACTGAGCACGAACTGCACCGTGCCGCGCGCGAGCGCATGACGCGCGGAGGCTTCGTCGGGCAGCGTTTCGATCACGTCGAAATAGGCGGAATTGCGCATGCCCGCGACGAAGCTGCGCGCGAACACGCTGTCCTCACCCACGACGATGGCCGTGGGCAGATGCTTGGGGTCGGTGTTGATCGCATAGCCGAACAGCGTGAGCTGGATGATCGGCAGGCCGACGATCATCGCGAACGTGATGCGGTCGCGTTTGAGCTGCAGGAACTCCTTGAGCACGATGCTCCACCAGCGCGCCACGGAAAACGGGAACGACGCGCTCACGACGTGACTCCGTAATTGTCCTGAGCGTGGCTCATCAGGTAGATGAAGACATCTTCGAGACCGGTGTCGATGCGCTCCGCGCGCAGCGGCTGGCCTTCCACTGCCCGCTCGACCGCTCTGGCGAGCGCGGCATGATCGCGTCCGCTCGCATGCAGCGCGGAGCCGAACACGACCGTCTGGTCGATGCCCGGCGCGTCGCGCAACTGCGCGGCGAGTGTGCTCAGCCGCTCGCCATGAATCGCCCACGTTTCGAGATTCTGTTCAGCGATTACCTCGGCAGCAGTGCCCTGCGTGAGCAGCTTGCCGTAGGCGATATAGGCGAGCTTGTGGCAGCGCTCGGCTTCGTCCATGTAATGCGTGCTCACGAGCACCGAAATGCCCCGCGCGGCGAGCCGGTGCAACTCCTCCCAGAAGTCGCGGCGCGCGGTGGGATCGACGCCCGCGGTTGGTTCGTCGAGCAGCAGCAATTCGGGCTCGTGCAGCATGCAGGCCGCGAGCGCGAGCCGCTGCTTCCAGCCGCCCGAAAGCGCACCCGTGAGCTGGCTCGCGCGGCTTGCGAGCCCGAGCGATTCGAGTGCGCGATCGACGGCTTCGCGGCGGTTCGGCATCTCGTAGATGCGCGCAACGAAGTCGAGGTTCTCGCGGATCGTCAGGTCTTCCCAGTACGAGAAACGCTGCGTCATGTAGCCCACGTGACGCTTGATCTGTGCGCTTTGGCGCAGGATGTCGTAGCCAAGGCAGGTGCCTGAACCGGAGTCGGGCGTGAGCAGCCCGCACATGAGCCGGATCGACGTGGTTTTGCCGCTGCCGTTCGGGCCGAGAAAGCCGAATATCTCGCCGCGCGCCACACGCAGCGACACGTCGTTGACGACATGCTTGTTGCCGAAACGCTTGTTGAGATTGCGCACGTCGATGGCGTAGTCGCCGGCAGATCGATCAGGTGTGCTCATTGCAGCGTCACCTCGACCGGCTGGCCCGGGTGCAGCTTCACGGCGTCCTGTGCGGAAGGCCGCGCCTCGATCATGAAAACGAGCTTCGCGCGGTTCTCGTTGCTGTAGATGACGGGCGGGGTATATTCGGCGGCGTTCGAAATCCACGTGATGGTGGCGGGCACCAGGGCGGCGCAGCCCTCGCAGCGTACGTTCACCTTGCGGCCCGGCGCGAGCGATCCGACGATTGTTTCCGGCACGAAGAAGCGCACCTTCACGTTCTGCGGCGGCAACATCTGCACGACGGGGTTGCCCGCCTGCACCCACTCGCCCACACGAAACAACGTATCGTAGACGAGGCCGCCGCTCGGCACGCTCACGCGCTTCTGGTCTAGCCGCCACTGCGCCTGCGCGAGCGAGGCACGCGCGGCCTCGACGTCGGCGGCCTGGGCGGCGATTTGCGCAGTACGTCCCGGCAGATTCGCCACGCGCACCTGGTTTTGCAGTTCGCGCACCTGGGCGGCCGTGGAGGCGGCCTGCGCGCGCGAGTCGTCGAGCTGCGCCTGCGCAATGCCGCCTGCGCGCAGTTGCGCTTCGTCGCGTGTGAGCTGGAGCGCGGCCTTGCGCGCGTTCGCCTCGGCCTGCGCGAGCTGCGCCTCGGTCACACGCACTTCGGGCGGACGCTTGCCGGTCTGGAGGTCCGCGAGTTGCTGCTGTGCGGCCGTCAGGCGATGCTGCGCCTCGTCGCGCGCGGCCGCTTCCTCGACGGAGTCGAGCGCGAAGGCGGGCGCATTGGCGGCCACGGTTTGCCCGCGTTGCACTTCGAGGTGCGTGAGCGTGCCCGACTGCGACGACGCGAGGTAGACGTACTCGCCTTCGGCATAGCCCTGCCAGCCAGCCGGTCCATGCCTGGAGCATGAGGCGAGCACGAACGCCGCGACGCATATGCCGGCAATGCGGCGCATCATGACGCGTCCTCCTTGCGGCTTGCCGTCGGGCCCGTCGCGCGGCGCGCGCGCGTGTCCTGCGGCGCAGGCCGCAAGGCCGCGCTCAACAGCGCGCTCACATGCCGATGCAGCGCCTCGCGCTCGATCTTCGGAAAGCCGCGCACACTTTGCCAGAGCTTCGAAGTGGCGAGCGGCAGCATGACGAGCGCGAGAATCGAGATGAACAGCAGCGGCGCCTCCAGTTCGGCGTTGACGTTGCCGTCGCGCTGCGCCTCACTGACGCGCGCGGCAAAGCGCTGCAACTGCTCAGTGGGCAGCCGCTTGAGCATGCGCTCGCGCAGCAGGCCACCTTCGTTGACGATTTCGCGCAGCCAGAGCGGCGGCAGCCAGGGCATGCGCAAGGTGACGTCGAAGAGCCGCGCGACCAGTTCCTCCACGAGCGCGTGAGGGTCTTGCGCGAGATCGCCCTCGGTGCTGTCCACACTCTCCCACACGAAGGCGATCGAGCGCGCAATGCGCTCCTCGACCACGGCGTCGAGCAGCTTTTCGCGGTTCGTGAAGTAGTAGTGAACCATGGCGGACGTCACGCCCGCGGCCTCGGCGATCTGAGCCATGGTGGTGGCCGCGATGCCCTGCTCGCCGAACAGTTGCGTGGCGCTGGCGAGCAGCCGCTCGCGCATGTCGAGATCGGCGGCGGCGGCGCGGCGCCGGCCGCGCGGGCGGGGCGCAGCAGGAGCGGTGCGGGTGCGCGCGATCATCGTTCTACTTTAATTCACGCGTTAGTTAAATTCAAACTGCGCGCGCAGTGGGTTAACCCTGCGACAGTTCCTTTCGGGTTCTTTCAGAACTTTCCTATACAAAAAGGCTGGCAGGTCGGTCAGGCTGTGAGATTCACGCTGAAGGGACAAACAAATCACGCCACCATGGAACAAATAATGAAACGCGTCGTTGTCATCGACGACCATCCGATAGTGCTGAAGATGCTCGCCAATGTGCTGAATACGGAGTACGAACTGGTGGGCGAATGCAGCGACGGCGAAGCGGGCCTTCGCCTCGTCCAGGAATTGCGTCCCGATCTGGTGATTCTCGACCTCGAGTTGCCGAAGCTCGACGGCCTTTCCGTCATCCGCGGCATTCGCGCGCACCAGCCCGGCGCGCGCATTCTCGTGCTCTCTGCGAAGCCCGAGTTGGTGATGGCCAATCACACGCGTATCGCGGGCGCGAACGGCTATGTCAACAAGAATCGCGGTGTGGAGGAACTGTGCGGTGTGGTCAAGGCGGTATTGCTCGGCTACGACTGCTTCCCGGCGGGCAGCTGCGGCGGCGGCCGCGACGTGGCGCTCAACGGGCTGTCGCCTCGCGAAGTCGAAGTCCTGCAGTATCTCGCGCGCGGTTTGAGCAACAAGGGTATCGCGGCACGGCTCGGGCTTTCGGATAAGACCGTCAGCACCTATAAGACCCGCGTGCTGGACAAGCTCGGCGTGTCGTCACTTGCGGCGCTGATCGAGTTTGCGACGTTGAACAAGCTGATCGAATAGCCCGACCCAAAGCCCAGTCGAAAAAAAAGCCCGACTTGCGTCGGGCTCCAAGTGTGACCGCACCCGTTGCCGGGCGCGGCACCTGCAAAAAACTGCGTACTTACGCCGCGAGCAGCGAGCGCAGCACGAACGGCAGAATACCGCCGTGCTTGTAGTAGTCGACTTCGATCGGCGTGTCGATGCGCAGCAGCACCTGCACGCGCTGATCCTTGCCGTCCTTGTGGTGGATCACGAGCGTCAGATCCTGTTGCGGCTTGAAGTCGTCCGTCAGGCCTTCGACATCGAACGTTTCTTCGCCGGTCAGGCCGAGCGACTGGACGCTGTCCGAACCCTTGAACTGCAGCGGCAGAACGCCCATGCCAACGAGGTTCGAGCGGTGGATACGCTCGAAGCTGCGTGCGACCACGGCCTTCACGCCCAGCAGCTGCGTGCCCTTGGCTGCCCAGTCACGCGACGAGCCCGTGCCGTACTCTTCGCCTGCGAACACCATGGTCGGCGTGCCCGCGTCGATGTACTTCATCGCTGCATCATAGATCGAGAGCTGTTCGCCGCTCGGCTGATGGATCGTCAGGCCGCCTTCCACGCGCGTGCCGTCGGCCTTCGCCGGGATCATCAGGTTCTTGATACGCACGTTCGCGAAGGTGCCGCGCATCATCACGTCGTGGTTGCCGCGGCGCGAGCCGTAGCTGTTGAAGTCGGCCTTCTGCACGCCGTTTTCCTTCAGCCACTTGCCTGCGGGCGAGTCTTCCTTGATCGAGCCGGCCGGGCTGATGTGGTCGGTCGTGACCGAGTCACCGAAGATGCCCAATGCGCGCGCGCCCTTGACTTCGGCCACCGACGACGACGGCGTCATCGAGAAGTCGTTGCCGAAGAACGGCGGTTCGGCGATGTAGGTCGACTTCGGCCAGTCGTAGACCTGACCTTCTTCGCCTTCGATCTTGCTCCACAGGTCGCCCTTCTTCGTGAGCTGGCTGTAGTTCTTCTGGAACGCGTCCGGATCGAGCGCGAACTTGAGCAGCGCGTTGACTTCGTCGCTCGTCGGCCAGATGTCGCCGAGGTAGATGTCACGGCCGCCCTTGCCCTTGCCCACCGGTTCCGTCATCAGGTCGCGCGTGATGTTGCCCGCGATCGCGTAGGCGACGACCAGCGGCGGCGAGGCCAGGAAGTTCGCGCGGATGTTCGGGTGGATACGCGCTTCGAAGTTGCGATTGCCCGAGAGCACCGCCGCCGCGACGACGTCGTTCGTGACGATCGATTCGTTCAGTTCGGGCGTCAGGTCGCCGGCGTTGCCGATACAGGTCGTGCAGCCATATGCCGCGAGTTCGAAGCCGAGCTTCGAGAGGTACGGCAGCAGGCCCGTCTTCGTCAGATATTCCGTGACGATGCGCGATCCCGGCGCGAGCGACGTCTTGATGTGCGGTGCGACCATCAGGCCCGCTTCGACGGCTTTCTTCGCGAGCAGACCGGCGGCCAGCAGCACGCTCGGGTTCGACGTGTTGGTGCACGACGTGATCGCGGCGATCAGCACGTCGCCGTTGTGCAGCTTGACCTTGTCGCCCGCCGCGTATTCGGCGGAGAGGTCGGCGGCCTTCTTGTTGAAGCCGTTTTCTGCGACCGGCTTCGAGAACAGGTCCGTGAAGGTCGACTTCACGTTGCCGATTTCGATGCGGTCTTGCGGGCGCTTCGGACCGGCCAGCGACGGCGCGACCGTGCCAAGGTCGAGGACGAGCGTCTTCGTGTAGTCGATGTCGCCGGCCTTCGGCACGCCGAAGAGATCCTGCGCCTTGAAGTAGTTCGCGAATGCCGCGATTTCTGCTTCCGTGCGGCCCGTGCCCTTGAAGTAGTCGATCGTCTTTTCGTCGACGGGGAAGAAGCCCATCGTCGCGCCGTATTCCGGCGCCATGTTGCCGATGGTCGCGCGGTCGGGCACGCCGATCGACGCCGTGCCTTCGCCGAAGAACTCGACGAACTTGCCGACGACCTTCTCCTTGCGCAACATTTCGGTGATGGTCAGCACGAGGTCGGTGGCCGTGCAGCCCTCGCGCAGCTTGCCCTTGAGTTCGACGCCCACCACATCAGGCGTGAGGAAGTACACCGGCTGACCGAGCATGCCGGCTTCCGCTTCGATGCCGCCTACGCCCCAGCCCACCACGCCGATGCCGTTGATCATCGTGGTGTGGCTGTCGGTGCCGACGAGCGTGTCCGGGTAGTAGACGGTATCGGCGCCTTCAGCCTTCTTGTGCACGCCGCGTGCGAGGTATTCCAGGTTCACCTGGTGGACGATGCCGATGCCCGGCGGCACGACCTTGAACGTGTCGAACGCCTGCATGCCCCACTTCATGAACTGGTAGCGCTCGTTGTTGCGCTGGAATTCCAGTTTCATGTTCAGGTCGAGCGCGTCCTTCTGCCGGAAGTAGTCGATCTGGACCGAGTGGTCGACGACGAGATCCACCGGCACGAGCGGCTCGATGACCTTCGGGTCACGGCCGACCTGCTTGGCCACGCCGCGCATGGCGGCGATGTCCGCGAGCAGCGGCACGCCCGTGAAGTCCTGCAGCACGACGCGGGCGACCACGAGCGGGATTTCGTCGACGCGCGAGGCGTTCGGCTTCCAGTTCGCGAGTTGCTCGATGTGCTCTTCCGCGATCTTCTTGCCGTCGTAGTTACGCAGCACAGACTCGAGCACCAGACGAATCGAGACCGGCAGACGATTGATCTTCACGCCAAGCTGCTTGCCGAGTTGCGGCAGCGAGTAGAACTTGCCTTTGCCGGAACCGCTGTCGAATTCTTTTAGCGTTTTGTGGAGATTGTGGGCCATAGTGTTTTCCTTCGTTTAATCGCGGAAATAACGCTTACTGCTCGTTTGCTGCTGTCACGGATACCTGCCTGATTGCTCAGATCACATACATGTCGACGTACTCGTTGACGGGCAGGGCGCAAAGCCGCGCTTCGTCGAGCGAGACATCGAGAATCGCCTGCTGCTGCTTCGCGGGGAAGCGGCGCGCGAGGTTGATTCGAAACTTTTCGATCAACAGCGGAATGCCTTCTTCGCGGCGCCGCTTGTGGCCGATCGGGTACTCGACTACGACCTCGCCGAGCGTCGTGCCGTCCATGAGCTCTATGGTGAGCGCATTCGCGATCGAGCGCTTGTCCGGATCGTGATAATCCTTCGTGAACTGCGGGTCTTCCACGCATACCGTCTTCGCGCGCAGCGCGTCGATGCGCGGGTCGATCGCAATGTCGTCTTCGTAGTCGGAGGCGGTGAGGCGGCCGAAGATCAGCGGCACGGCGACCATGTACTGGATACAGTGGTCGCGATCGGCCGGGTTGGCAAGCGGGCCGCTTTTGTCGATGATGCGGATGGCCGCTTCATGCGTGCGGATGGTGATGCACTTGATGTCCCCAGCCGTCCTGCCTTGCTGCGCGAGCACGCCGTGCAGCGTCATCGCGGCTTCGGCGGCGGTCTGCGCGTGGAATTCGGCGGGGAACGAAATCTTGAACAGCACGTTTTCCATGACATACGTGCTGTAGGGGCGCTGAAACCTGAACGGCTGTCCCTTGAACGAGACGTCGTAGAAGCCCCACGTTTTTGCCGTGAGCGCCGAGGGATAGCCCATCTCGCCCGTTTTCGCCATGAGCGCGAGGCGCACGGCGCGCGAGGTGGCGTCGCCCGCGGCCCACGACTTGCGCGAGCCCGTATTGGGCGCGTGGCGGTAGGTGCGCAGCGACTGGCCGTCGACCATCGCGAGCGAAACGGCGTTGATCAGCTCGTCGCGGGTGAGCGCGAGCATTTGTCCGACCACGGCGGTCGAGGCGAGCTTGACGAGCAGCACATGGTCGAGACCGACCTGATTGAACGAGTTTTCCAGCGCAATGCAGCCCTGGATCTCGTGCGCCTTCACCATGCCTTCGAGCACGTGCTTCATGGTGAGCGGCGCTTTGCCCTGAGCGATGGCGGTGCGCGAGAGCCAGTCGGCGGTCGCGAGGATCCCGCCCAGGTTGTCCGACGGATGGCCCCATTCGGCGGCGAGCCATGTGTCGTTGAAGTCGAGCCAGCGGATCATCGCGCCGATGTTGAACGCGGCCTGAACCGGATCGAGCTGGAATGGCGTGCCCGGCACCTTCGCGCCGTGCGGGACGATCGTGCCCGGCACGATCGGTCCCAGCAACTTGGTGCAGGCGGGGTAGGAGAGCGCCTCGAGTCCGCAGCCGAGGGTATCGATCAGGCAATGCCGGGCCGTCGTCAGCGCGAGCGCGCTGTCAACCCCGTCTTTGGCAAACGCGCCGAGCACATAGTCGACGATATCGACCAGTACCTGGTCCGGTTGCGGCCTGACGTTGGAGATCAGGGCGGACATCGAGGCGATCCTGCGGTCCTTACTGGCCCGCGGCGCCGCTGGCGGCTGCCGGAGCGCGGTTAGCCGGATTCAGCGCTTGAGCCTGGGTCGGCGCCATTGCGCCTTGCTGCATTGCAACAGTCTTGCACTCGTCGGCCAGACGCGAGCTGTCCTTGTCCGAGAACAGCATGGCCTTCGTCGGGATCACGACGAGGTCGAGGCCGGTGGCGGCGTCGTGGAAGCGGTCGGCGCCCGTGGTCGTGACCTGACGCGGCAGGTTGTAGTTCTTGTTCGCCCAGTGAACGGTGACGATCTGGTCACGCGCCATGTCGCCCTTCAGGTCGAATTGTGCGCCTTCAGCGCAGGTCCAGTGCTCCGAGCCGTCCGGGACCGGATCGACCTTCGCTTCCTTGGCCGGGTTGGCCTTGCGCTTGATGATGCGATGCTTCGGAGCCGGCTTCTTGGCGGTCGTGGTCGACGTGCCTTGTGCGGCGGCGTCGGTGGCGGCCAGCATCAGCGTCGAGGACAGGGTGCCGATGACAGCGGCGATCAGCAGTTTCTTCATGAGTGTCAAACCTTTATCTATCTAAAAGCGGTTGATCAGTGCGCGGTTGAACAGGCAACCGCCGTTTGCACTGCGCGCGCCCCGAAAGCACGCAGCGGACGCTATTTTCACCTATTTATCGCCATGAACTTCAATTTCTCCGGCCCGGTGTTGTTTGCGTCTTGGTTCGCAAGTAACTGCCTGTAACTGTCCGTGACTGCCGTCGCTGCGCTATGCGGCGCGAGATCCGTTTCGTTGCCGTGGCGCAATACGTTGAAAACGTTTTCGGCGTCCGTTCGCGGCGTGCATCAGGCCGACTCCTGCGTCAGGTCGCCCGGCGTAGCGACGCCCGGCGTATCGACGCCCGGCGTCTCGACGCCCGGCGTCTCGACGCCCGGCGCGAACAGCGGCGCCGCGTCGAACGGCACGGCGCGGCCCGTGGCGCGCGCGCGGCGCAGCACCGACCAGTAGTAGCGGTAGCTCGCGCGGTCGTGCAGCGTGTCGCCATGGCGTGTCGGACCCCATTGCGCGTACTGCGCGGCCAGCAGGATTTCGGCGGCCAGGACGATTTCTTCCTCGCGCGGCGCGAAAGCGGCCACGATCGCGGGAATCTGCGCCGGGTGAATGCTCCACATGCGCGTGTAGCCGAACTCGTTGCGTGCGCGGCGCGCGTCGTTCGCCACCACGTCCATGTCGCGCACTTCCGTACTCACGTTGTGCGAGGGCACGCGGCCGAACGCGTGGCACGCGGCCGCGATTTCGAGCTTCGCGCGGCGCACGAGCGGGTGGTCGAACTGTCCGGGCGAGCGCATGGCCGTGTCGGGAATCGCGCCGTCGTGCGCGGAGACGAAGTCCATCAGCCCGAAGCTCAGCGACTCCACGCCGCGCAGCGCGGCGAGGTCGAACACGCGCGCGAGGGCGCCATGCGTTTCGACGAGCAATTGAACGGGAATGGGTTTGTCGATGCCCATCTCGACGCGCGTGGCCTCGATGAACGCCGTCATTTCGGCGGCGTCGCCCACAGCGCGGATCTTCGGCAGGGTGATGAAGGCCGGCGCGCGCTTCGCGGCGCGCAGAATCATGCGCACGTCGTCGCGCCAGTGCGGGTGATGGAAATCGTGGATGCGCACGCCGACGCGGCCAAAGCGGTCGTGTTCGCCGCCGATGAGCGACGCCACGAGTTCGGCGTGTTCGGCCTCGCGGCCGACCTGCGCGCCGTCTTCGCAATCGAGCGTGATGTCGAATACCGGGCCCAACTGCTGCTGCAGCGCGAGCGATTTGAGCATCAGCTTCTCACTGCCCGCGTAGTGGTCGCATGCGGGCAGGATGGCGGGCGGCGCTTCGCCGTCAAACAGCACTTCTGCTGGCAGAATGGCGCGCATCTTCGGCGTCGGGAGTCGAGTTTTGTAGGAGATACCGGATTCGGATGCGTCCTGCTGGCAACGTGGTCAGGGCAAGGCGCATGCGGATCGGGGGGCCCGCCTAGGGGGGCCCGCCTAGGGG
>NZ_JAPMAL010000029.1:0-129077 GCF_026343935.1 Paraburkholderia sp. CNPSo 3076
GAAGCTCGACGTTGCGCAGATCAGCGATATCACGGCAGTCGACAGCGCCGACACGTTCGAGCGTCCGATCTACGCAGGCAACGCGATCGCAATCGTCCAGTCGAGCGACCCGATCAAGGTGATCACGGTCCGCACGACCGGTTTCGATCCCGTCGCAACCGAAGGCGGCAGCGCAGCCATCGAGAAGATCGAAGCGGCGGCAGACAGCGGCCTCTCGAAGTTCGTGAGCCGTGAAGTGACGAAGCTCGACCGTCCGGAACTCACGAGCGCGAAGGTCATCGTCTCGGGTGGCCGGGGTCTGGGCAGCGGCGAGAATTTCGCGTTGGTTCTGGAACCGCTCGCGGACAAGCTCAACGCCGCACTCGGCGCCTCGCGCGCAGCCGTCGACGCTGGCTACGTGCCGAACGACTATCAGGTCGGTCAAACCGGCAAGATCGTCGCGCCGCAACTGTACGTGGCGGTCGGCATCTCGGGCGCGATCCAGCACCTGGCTGGCATGAAGGACTCGAAGGTCATCGTCGCGATCAACAAGGACGAAGAAGCACCGATCTTCAGCGTGGCCGACTACGGTCTGGTGGGCGACCTGTTCACGGTCGTGCCGGAACTCGTGAAGGAACTCGGCTGAATCCGGCCGGTGTATCCAGCGACGAGCGCCGCGAATCATGATTGAGCGCGCGGCGTGAGACGAAGCAACAAAGGGGCGCCGCGGCGCCCCTTTGTCATTTGAGGAACCGCATACCGACAGGAGGAGACTGAAATGTACCAGGCACCCACGAGCGACATGCTGTTCGTCATGAAGGAACTGGCCGGCCTCGAAGCCATCGCGAAGCTGCCGGGCGGCGAAGACGCCACGCCCGAAACGGTCGAAGCGGTGCTGCACGAAGCCGCGAAGCTATGCGGCGAAGTGCTCGAGCCGCTGAACGCCGAAGGCGACCGCAATCCGAGCCGCTGGGAAAACGGCAACGTGCACGCCACGCCCGGTTTCAAGGCCGCATTCCGGCAATACGTGGAAGGCGGCTGGCAAGGCGTGCAGCATCCTCAGGAATACGAAGGACAGGGCTTGCCGAAGCTCGTCGGCACGCCGTGCGTGGAAATGCTCAACGCGGCAAATCTCTCGTTCGCGCTGTGTCCGCTGCTCACCGACGGCGCCATCGAAGCGCTCCTCACCGCTGGCAGCGAAGCGCAAAAGCAGCGCTTCGTGCCGAAGCTCATTACCGGCGACTGGACCGGCACGATGAACCTCACCGAGCCGCAGGCGGGCTCCGATCTCGCCGCCGTGCGCACGCGCGCCGAGCCGCAAGGCGACGGCACGTACAGGGTGTTCGGCACGAAGATCTTCATCACGTGGGGCGAGCACGACATGGCGGAGAACATCGTCCATCTCGTGCTCGCGCGCACGCCCACGGCGCCCGAAGGCGTGAAGGGCATCTCGCTCTTCATCGTGCCGAAGTTCCTCGTGAACGACGATGGAACGCTGGGCGCGCGCAACGATGTGCACTGCGTGTCAATCGAACACAAGCTCGGCATCAAGGCGAGTCCGACCGCCGTGCTGCAGTTCGGCGACCATGGCGGCGCGATTGGCCAGTTGATCGGCGACGAGAATCGCGGCCTCGAATACATGTTCATCATGATGAACGCGGCGCGTTTCGCGGTGGGCATGCAGGGCGTGGCCATCTCCGATCGCGCGTACCAGAAGGCGCTCGCCTATGCGAAGGAGCGCGTGCAGAGCCGCCCGGTGGACGGTTCCGCGAAAGCGGCGGTGAGCATCATCCATCACCCCGACGTGCGCCGCATGCTCGCCACGATGCGTGCGCTCACCGAAGCCGCGCGTGCGCTCGCTTACGTGGCGGCGGGCGAGAGCGACCGCGCGCATGGCGACCCCGACGAGGCGGCCCGTGCGCGGCATCAGGCGCGCTACGAGTATCTCGTGCCGATCGTGAAGGGCTGGAGCACCGAACTGGCGCTCGAAGTGACGAGCCTCGGCGTGCAGGTGCATGGCGGCATGGGCTTCATCGAGGAAACGGGCGCGGCGCAGTTCTATCGCGACGCGCGCATTCTGCCGATCTACGAGGGCACCACGGCGATCCAGGCGAACGACCTCATCGGGCGCAAGACGTTGCGCGACGGCGGCGCGGCGGCAAAGGCGCTGCTTGCCGATATCGCGCAGACCGTCGACGCGCTAGCCGGACAACAAGGCGCGGCGTTCGAATCGATGCACAAGCATCTCGCGGCAGGCAAGGAGGCGCTGGCGTCGGCCGTGGACTTCGTGCTCGCGAAGGCGAAAAGCGATCCGAACGCGGTGTTCGCGGGCAGCGTGCCGTATCTGAAGCTGGCGGGCATCGTGCTGGGCGGCTGGCAGATGGCGCGCGCCATGCTCGCCTCGCAGCGCCTCATGCAGGCGGACCCGAAGTTTCATGGCGCGAAGATCGCCACGGCGCAGTTCTTCGCGCAACACGTCTTGCCGCAGGCGGTGGCGCTCGAAGCGGCGATCGTCAGCGCAAACGGCAGCGAGGGCGTGCTGGCGCTGGCGGAGGATCAGTTCTGACGCCGCCGCGCGCCAACCTGAGCGAGAAATGAAACACGGCGCCCTGGAGGCGCCGTGTTCGTTCACGCAGCGTGACTGGCTTCAGGCATAAGCCGGGCGATGCGAGCCCTGCGTGTCGCCGAGATAGCGGTGCACCGAAAGATCGTCGGCGCGGATGGCAGGTTGCTTGCCCGAGATCAGGTCGGCGAGCAACTGGCCCGAGCCGCACGACATCGTCCAGCCGAGCGTGCCGTGACCCGTGTTCAGGAACAGGTTCGAGATCGGCGAGCGGCCGACGACCGGCGTGCCGTCCGGCGTCATCGGGCGCAGGCCGGTCCAGAAGGTGGCCTTCGTCGTATCGCCGCCGCCCGGGAACAGGTCGTTGACGCACATTTCGAGCGTTTCGCGGCGCGCTTGCTTGAGCGTCTTGTCGAAGCCGACGATCTCGGCCATGCCGCCCACGCGGATGCGGTCGTCAAAACGCGTGATCGCGATCTTGTAGGTTTCGTCGAGCACGGTCGAAATCGGCGCGGCACTCGCATTCACGATCGGCGCCGTGATCGAATAGCCCTTGAGCGGATAGACCGGAATCTTCATGAGGCCCGCGAGCATCTTCGTCGAGAAGGAGCCGAGTGCGACCACGAACGAATCAGCACGCACCAGCTCGCTGCCGCATTGCACGCCCGCGATACGCTCGCCCTGCATGGCGAGGCCGTCGATCGGCGTGTTGTAGCGGAATTTCACGCCCAGCTGTTCGGCCATCGCGGCAAGACGCGTGGTGAACATCTGGCAATCGCCGGTTTCGTCGCCCGGCAGACGCAGGCCGCCTGTGAGCTTGCCCGACACCGCGGCGAGCGCGGGTTCGGCGCGGCCGAGTTCGGCGGCGGTCAGCAGTTCGTATGGAACGTTCGCGTCTTCGAGCACGGCGATGTCCTTCGCCGCGCCTTCGAACTGCTGCTGCGTGCGGAACACCTGGAGCGTGCCGCCCGTGCGGCCTTCATACTGAATGCCCGTGTCGGCGCGCAGCGCCTGCAGGCAGTCGCGGCTGTATTCCGCGAGGCGCACCATGCGGCCCTTGTTAAGCGCGTAGCGTTCGGGCGTGCAGTTCTGCAGCATCTGCCACATCCACTGCAGCTGGAATTTGGTGCCGTCCAGACGAATGGCGAGCGGCGCGTGCTTCTCGAACATCCACTTGATCGCCTTGAGCGGGACGCCAGGCGCTGCCCACGGCGCGGCGTAGCCCGGCGAAATCTGGCCGGCGTTCGCAAAACTGGTTTCGAGTGCGGGACCGGCCTCGCGGTCGATCACCGTGACTTCGTGGCCCGCGCGGGCGAGATACCAGGCGCTGGCCACCCCGACCACACCACTGCCCAACACGACGACTCGCATAGCTGCTCCATATAGATTCGTTGAGCTACGCCGCGTTGCCGGGACCCTCGAAGCGGGTGTTGTGGCACCCATAGGGGAGAAGGCATGAAAATTCGGCTATAGCCAGTATTTGTAGCTATGCTATTGTTGTCCGTCCAGGTTTTGTTATCGTATTTTTCGGATTTTCGGGAAGAAATCATGAGAACGCAGCGCCAACCGGTCCGCGCGCTCGACCGGCTCGATCACCGCATCCTGAAACTGCTCCAGGAAGACGGCCGCATGGCCATGAAGGACCTCGCGGAGCAGGTCGGGCTCTCGGTCACGCCGTGCATCGAGCGGGTGAAGCGCATGGAGCGCGACGGCGTGATCACGGGCTACTTCGCACGCGTGAATCCCTCGGTGCTGGGCGCGGCGCTGCTCGTGTTCGTGGAGATCACGCTCGACCACAAGAGCGGCAACATGTTCGACCAGTTCCGCCGCGAGGTGCAGAAGATTCCCGAAGTGCTCGAATGCCATCTCGTCTCGGGCGACTTCGACTATCTCATCAAGGCGCGCATTGGCGAGATGGCCGACTACCGCAAGCTGCTCGGCGACATCCTGCTGCAACTGCCAGGCGCTGTGCAGTCGAAGAGCTACGTGGTGATGGAAGAGATCAAGGAGACGCTGACCATCGCCGTGGGTGAATGACCAGGGTCACTGTGGCGGCTGAAAGCGCCCCGTTTTTAGGACTCGACAACGCGGGTCGATACTGTATATTTATACAGTATCGACCCGCGTTTTTCCTGTCCGCGTTTACAAGCCCATTTCGCTCCAGCCGTGACCGACTCCCATCACCCCGATCCCGACGCCTGGTATCCCGTTGCGCCGCCCACGGCGCGCAAGGGGCGCGGTGCGGTCACGAACCTGCAGGGGCGCTACGAAGTCGACCAGCGCGAAGCGTTCGACGACGGCTGGCAACACGTGGACGGCGGCGGGGAAGACCATGGCGATGAACCCGGCGAGCCCAGGCTGCGCACCGAAGTCTTCGAAGAGCGCGCGAAAAGCATCCTCACGCGCAACCAGTCGCCGGACATTCCGTTCAACGTCTCGCTCAATCCTTACCGCGGCTGCGAGCACGGCTGCATCTATTGCTTCGCGCGGCCCACGCACAGCTATCTCGGCCTCTCGCCGGGGCTCGATTTCGAGAGCCGTATCTACGCCAAGGTCAATGCGGCGGAGTTGCTCGCGCGGGAAATCGCCAAGCCGTCGTACGAGCCCGAGCCGATCGCGCTGGGCGTGAACACCGACGCCTGGCAACCGGTGGAGCGCGACCTGCGCATCACGCGCCGCGTGGTCGAAGTGCTGGCCGAGCGGCAGCATCCGTTCGCGGCCATCACGAAATCCTCGCTGATCGAGCGCGATCTCGACTTGCTCGCGCCGATGGCCGCGCGCCAGCAATTCATGGCGGCGATCACGATCACCACACTCGACGCCGAGATCGCCCGCTCGCTCGAACCGCGTGCGGCGACACCCGCGCGGCGGCTGCGCACCATCCGCACGCTGGCCGAAGCCGGCGTGCCAGTGGGCGTGAGCATCGCACCGGTGATTCCGTTCGTGACCGAGCCCGACATGGAGCGCGTGCTCGAAGCCTGCGCCGAGGCCGGTGCGACAAGCGCGAGTTACATCGTGCTGCGCCTGCCATGGGAGGTCGCGCCGCTCTTCCAGGAGTGGCTGGCGGCGCACTTCCCGCAGCGCGCCGAGCGCGTGATGAGCCGCGTGCGCGACATGCGCGGCGGCAAGGACTACGAGTCGACGTTTTCGCAGCGCATGAAGGGCACGGGGCTGTGGGCCGACCTGCTCAAGCAGCGCTTTCACAATGCCGTGCGGCGCCTCGGGCTCAACGAGCGGCGCCACGGCATTCTGGACATGTCGGCGTTCGTGCAGTCGAAGACCGTGCGCGAGAAGCCGCAGCTCGACCTGTTCTGAGCCGTTACGCGCGATTTACTGCGAGAGCGCCTTTGCGGCCTCGACCTGCGACTCGAAGTACGTTTGAAACGAGAGCGCGAGTCCCGTCATCAGCAGGAACGCGCCAATCAGCAGCGAGAAGATCACGACGAAGATCACCGTCCAGCCCGAGCGGCTCGTGCGGCCTTGCTCCACGAACGCGGCGTTGAACTGAGCGTCCCATTTGGCGTCGGGGCGCAGCCCGTAGACGATCGCCGCGAGGAACGCCGAGAAGACCGACACCGCGCCGATCACGGCGAGCACCCAGCCGGGAATCGAGGCGCGTTCGGTTGCGACGAGCAGCATCACGCCAGGAATGCCGATGAGCGTGCCGACCAAATGCGCCCAGCCCCACACATCGCGCGGGCCGTACAGATAGAAGCGGTGCGCGCCGAGGCTGCCAAACAGGAAGGCGAGGGCGGCGGTGAGCGTCTTGGAGCGAAAGCGTGCGAGGTTCTTGTCGTTGGGCATGGGCTCGGGCGGAACGTGGACGTTTGGCCGTCATGGGCGCATCACGTCAAACGCACACGGGCCGCCGGGCATTGTATGCCGCACGCCGGGCTCGCAGCACAAGCGCACGCTTATGCCCGGCACCATGTCTGCAGCTTCAACGTGGCGGTCGCGTCACGGTTTCGTATAAGTCACGCGATAAATCGCGCCCGCATAGTCGTCGCTGACAAGGAGCGATCCGTCGGGCAGCGGCAGCACGTCGGCGGGGCGGCCCCATTGGGTCTCATCGGCGTTGAGCCAGCCCTGCGCGAACACTTCCTGGCGCGCGTTCGTGCCGTCCGGGTTGGCGCTCACGCGCACCACGCGATAGCCGACCTTCTTGCTGCGGTTCCACGAGCCGTGCTCGGCGATGAAAATGCTGTTCCTGTAGTCGGCCGGGAACATCGAACCGGTATAGAAGCGCATGCCGAGCGACGCCACGTGCGCGCCGAGTTTGAGGACCGGCGGCGTGAAGCCGCTGCACGGATGACCTGCGCCGAACTCGGGGTCGGCGACATTGCCGCCGTGACAATAGGGAAAGCCGAAGTCCTCGCCCACATGCGCAAGGCGGTTGAGCTTGTCGTCGGGGATGTCGTCGCCGAGCATGTCGCGGCCGTTGTCGGTGAACCAGAGGTCGTGCGTCTGCGGATGCCACGCGAAGCCGACCGTGTTGCGCACGCCGCGGGCGATGGTCTCGTAGTGCGAACCGTCGGGGTCCATGCGCCCGATCATCGCGAAATGCACGCGCTGCGGGTCGCTGGCCGGCAGGCAGACGTTGCACGGTGCACCTTGCGGCACGTAGAGCTTGCCGTCGGGGCCGAAGGCGATGAACTTCCAGCCGTGGTGGCGCTCAGTGGGCAGCGAATCCGTGACGACGACGGCTTTGGGCGGATCGTCGAGATGACGGTCGATGTCGCCGAGCCGCACGATCGACGACACCGCTGAGATATACAATGCGCCGTTGCGCCAGGCCACGCCCACCGGCATCGTCAGTCCCGAGGCCACGATGTGGCGCTTGATGGCCTTGCCGTCCTTGAGTTCGAGCGCGTAGACGTCACCGCCCATACTCCCTGCATACAGGAGGGTGCCGTTGCCCGACAGCGTCATTTCGCGTGCGCCGGGGACATCGGCGGAGAGCACCTCGATGTGAAAGCCCGGCGGCAGCTTGATGCGGTCGATGGGAAGCGCCGCGTGAGCGAACGGTGCCGCGAGCAGGGCGGCGGCAAAGGCGAGCCACGCCGCTGTGAAGTGTCTGGCCGACTCGCGAGACGCCGGAAAACGGGAGCTGTCACCCACGCCGCCGCTCCCACCGCGACACAGCCATTGCACGAGTCGTCTGAAAGTCGCCACAATTCGCTCCAGGGCCCGCCCACCGTGGGCATGAGCTGCAGTTTGACCGCCGTGTCTTGCCGCTCTTTCTGCGCGCCGGCGCGCAATTTCCCGTTAAGTGTTTGTTATGCCTCCGGTTTCGGGCTATAATCGCACGTTTCAGTAGTCCCGAACCCCGGTTTTCAAGGATTTAGTATGGTCATCATCCGTCTGGCACGCGGCGGCTCGAAGAAGCGCCCGTTCTACAACATCGTCGCAACCGACTCGCGCAACCGTCGCGACGGCCGTTTCATCGAGCGCGTGGGCTTCTACAACCCGGTCGCTTCGAAGGGTGAAACGCTGCGTATCGCTCAAGATCGCGTGACGTACTGGAAGGAAAACGGCGCGCAAATGTCGCCGGCCGTCGAGCGCCTCGTGAAGGAAGCGCAAAAGACCGCCGCCGCTGCGCCGGCTGCTTAAGTCTTTAAGCGTCTTTTCAGTCTGTTGTCTGTGTTTTACCCGCGTACGCGCTGCCTGATCTGCGTGTGCGATATCAAGCTGGTCGCAAGGGGTGCCGATGTCCGCGCATGACGCTAAATCTGCCGTAGAGGCGAACGACGCGTCGGAAAGCGGGGCGCCCGAAGCTGCGACCGGCAAGGCCGCGGCTCGCGGCGCGCCGTCGTTTGGTGCGTTCGTGCGCAAGCCTGCGCGCGAGAGTGCCGCGAAAGCTGCACCCGCAACCGGGAGCCTGCGCGCCGAAACCGAAGCGAGCTGGCCGGCCGACGCCGTTGAAGTCGGCGCCGTGATCGACGCCTATGGCCTCAAGGGCTGGCTGAAGATCGCGCCGCACGCGCAGGGCGGCCGCGCGCTGCTTTCCGCTAAACGCTGGTGGCTCCTCAAGGGCCGCGAGGGTCAGGCGCATCGCGAGCGTCATTCCGCGGTGCGCGTGAGCGCCAAGGTTCATGGTGACAGCGTCGTTGGCGAGCTTTCGGGCCTGGCCGACCGCGATGCCGCGCTGCTATTGCGCGGCGTACGCGTGTACGTGAGCCGGGCCGAATTCCCGGCGCCCGCAGCCGATGAATATTACTGGGTCGACCTGATCGGCCTCGATGTCGCCAGTGAGGCGGGCGTCGAGCTCGGCAAGGTCGCCGACCTGATCGACAATGGCGCGCAATCGGTGTTGCGTGTCACCTATGCGTCCACGGACAAGGATGGCAAGCCGGCCACCGGCGAGCGCCTGATCCCGTTTGTGGGTGTGTTCGTGAAGACGGTGGACCTGGCGGCGAAGCGTATCGTCGTCGACTGGGAAGCCGACTACTAGGCACCGCGGCAACGCTGTGGCAACCCCGCCGCGCGCCTTGATTCAACTTCGCTGAACGGAGAGAGCGATGCAGTTCGATGTCGTCACGCTCTTTCCCGAGATGTTCCGCGCGCTGACCGACTGGGGTATTACCAGCCGGGCGGCGAAGCAGCAGCGTTACACGTTGCGTACGTGGAATCCGCGTGATTTCACGACCGACAACTACCGTACGATCGACGACCGCCCTTACGGCGGCGGCCCCGGCATGGTCATGCTGGCGAGGCCGCTCGAAGCGGCGATCGACGCGGCGAAGGCCGCGCAGGCGCAAGCCGGCGTGAGCACCCCGCGGGTGCTGCTGATGTCGCCGCAAGGCAAGCCGCTCACGCACGAACGCGTCATGCAGTTCGCGCAGGAGCCGGGTCTCGTGATGTTGTGCGGCCGCTACGAAGCGATCGACCAGCGTCTCGTCGACCGCTGCGTGGACGAAGAAGTGAGCCTCGGCGACTTCGTGCTCTCGGGGGGCGAATTGCCCGCGATGGCCTTGATGGACGCCGTGGTGCGCAACCTGCCGGGCGTGCTGGGCGATGCGCTTTCGGCGGTGCAGGACAGCTTCGTCGACGGTTTGCTCGACTGTCCGCATTTCACGCGCCCCGAGGAATACGACGGCGTGCGCGTGCCCGATGTGCTGCTTGGCGGCCATCATGCGGAAATCGAGCAATGGCGTCGCCGCGAGGCGTTGCGCAACACGTGGAACAAGCGGCCCGATCTGATCGCGCGGGCCAGAAAGAACAAGATGTTGAGCCGGGCCGACGAGGCGTGGCTCGCTAGTCTCGCGAAGGGCTCGAACGAAGCGTAAGGCTTCGGGCGTGCGCGACAAGGGGCGCAAAAGGCGGTGCCGCTTCATGCGTGAACGGCGCCAGTTGTGAATCCATCCTCTATCGGGGCCGTAGTGCAGCAACCCTGCACAGGTACGAACGCCGACAAGATGGCATACGGAGTCAATCCATGAATCTGATTGAAAAACTCGAGCAGGAAGAAATCCAGCGCGTGCTGGGCGAGAAGACCATCCCCGAATTCGCTCCCGGCGATACGGTGATCGTCAACGTGAACGTGGTTGAAGGTAACCGCAAGCGCGTTCAGGCATACGAAGGCGTCGTGATCGCGAAGCGTAACCGCGGCCTGAACTCGTCGTTCATCGTGCGCAAGATCTCGTCGGGCGAAGGCGTCGAGCGTACATTCCAGACGTACTCGCCGCTGCTGGCCAGCATCGTGGTGAAGCGCCGCGGCGACGTGCGTCGCGCGAAGCTGTACTACCTGCGCAACCTGTCGGGCAAGAAGGCACGTATCAAGGAAAAGCTGGTGTCGAAAGACCGCGCAGCAGCTCCGGCCGACCAGGCGTAAAAGCTGTAAGAAAGAAGCACCCTCCGGGGTGCTTTTTTCTTTTTGGCCGCAAAATAATCTCGTGTACGTGTAATCCGAGACGCCCGTTGATCCGCCCAGTATTTGAACCCGAAAGCCTGCCCATCGAATCGACGGGCGCAAGCCTTCCGCAGATCGCTGCGGAGCGCCTGACCGCCGCCGGCTTGCGCACGCGCTTCGAGCAGCGCCTGCCGTGGGACCCCGAACCGCAGGAAGCTCGTCTGGCCGAGATGCGCGATCCGCGCGAGGCCGCCGTGCTCATGCCTATCGCCTTGCGCCCGGGCGGTTTGACCGTGCTGCTCACCCAGCGCGCCGACAACCTCAGCAATCACGCGGGCCAGGTGAGCTTTCCCGGCGGCAGCCGCGAACCTTCCGACCCCACGCCCATCGCCGCCGCGCTGCGCGAGGCGCACGAGGAAGTGAACCTCGACCCCGCGCGTGTCGAGGTGCTCGGCGCATTGCCCGAGTACCTCACTGGCACCGGCTTCAGGGTCACGCCCGTGGTCGGTCTCGTGCACGAGCCGTTCAGTCTCGCGGCGGACTCGCTCGAAGTGGCGAGCATCTTCGAGGTGCCGCTCAGCTTTCTCATGAACCCGGTGCATCACCAGGTGCGCGTGCTCCGTTGGGAAGGCGGCGAGCGGCGCTTTTACGCGATGCCGTATCCGGACCGCCATTCACCGGACCTCAACGTGCCCGAGCCCGTCGTCGCTTCCGGCGTCGGGTCCTCGCATTTCATCTGGGGGGCGACGGCGGGGATGCTGCGCAACTTCTACCGTTTCCTGCTCGCGTAACACGTCTGGCGGCGCGTGCAAGCGCCGCCGCGCACTGTTGCGAGTTTGCCGCCCGAATTGCCGGCGATGGTCAGGCACATCTGGCCCTGTGATATCGTTGCAACACTTTCATAAAACCCCTTTCGCAACCCGATCTGCACGGCGCGTCGCATGACCTTCTTTTCCGTATTGCTGGCTCTCGTCATCGAACAGGTGCGGGCGCTGTCGCCCAATAATCCGGTCATGGCGCTCGTGCGCCTCAATGCGGAATGGGCCGCTCACGGCTTCGACGCCGGCAAGCAGAAGCATGGGCTCATCGCCTGGCTCGTGGTCGTGCTGCCGTGGACGCTCGCCACGGCCCTCGTCTACTACGTGCTGTACCACATCAGCTTCGTGCTGGCGTTCCTGTGGAACGTGGTGGTCGTGTACTTCACGCTCGGCTTTCGGCAGTTCAGCCACTATTTCACCGACATCCATCTCGCGCTGAACAACGACGACGTGCCGCGCGCGCGTGAAATCCTCCACGAATGGACCGGCATCGACGCCGTGGACATGCCCGTGAGCGAGATCGTGCGCCACACGCTGATTCACGCGGTGATCGCGTCGCACCGGCACGTGTTCGGCGTGTTCTTCTGGTTTCTCGTGCCGATCGGGCCCGCGGGCGCCGTGCTGTACCGCATCGCCGAATATCTCGCGCGCGAGTGGGCGCGTCCCGACGAGGACCGTACCGAGGCGTTCTCGAACTTCGCACAGCATGTGTTTTTCGTGATTGACTGGGTGCCGGCGCGGCTCACGTCGCTGGGCTTTGCGATCGTCGGCAACTTCGAGGACGCGATCTACTCCTGGCGCAACCATACGAACCAGTGGCCCGACACCAACGAAGGCGTGCTGCTCGCCACCGGCAGCGGCGCGCTGGGCGCGCGGCTTTCGGGCCCGCTCGCCGAGCAGTCCAGCGTCGATGTGCTCGCGCAGCCGGGCGAGGGCGGTCCGTACACGGTTGGCGACGACTGCACGCCGCGCACGCTGCAGTCGGCCGTGGGCCTCGTGTGGCGCGCCGTGATCCTGTGGATGATCCTGCTGCTCATGCTGACGATCGCCGTCTGGCTCTGAGCGCCGCAGCGCTGAGCCGTTTAAATGCAAATGGGCCGATTCTAGCGGCCCATTTACGTTTGGGTCAGCAGCTACGTCACTCGTCGCGCACGTCGCGATCGCGTCCGCAATTCCAGCACACGGTGAACTGCGCTTCGAGCACCTCGCCGCAGCGCGCGCAACGCCACGTGGGCGAGCCCGGCGGCGGGCCGTTCACTGCTTCGTCGATCAAACGCCGGGCGAGCTTCTCGTCGCGCTCGTCCACGAGCCACAGTTCGGGCGCGCACTGCTCGGCCGGAATCTCGCCCATCGCGCCGCTCAGGTAGCGGTTATGCAGCTCGCACGGCACGCCCGCCGTCGCCAGGATGTTCATCCAGTGCTGGGCGATCAGCAGATTCGGCGCGCGCACGAGCTTGAGCATAGGGCGATGGGGGCAGGCGGCGCGTCAGCGCACGATCTGGCTGATCTCGTGCATGAGCTGCGCGTACAGCGCCTGGCGCTCGGGCGCGATGCGGCGGTCGTCGACGGCTTCCAGAATCGCGCAGCCCGGCTCGTGCAGGTGATGGCAGTTGTAGAAGCGGCAGTGCGCGAGCAGCGGACGGAACTCGGGGAACGCGCGCTCGAGCTTGCCTTCGGTGAGGTGATAGAGGCCGAACTCCTGGAAGCCCGGCGAGTCGATCAGCGCGCCGCCCTCGGGGAGCGTGTAGAGCCGCGTGAACGTCGTGGTGTGGCGGCCGCTGTTGAGCGCCGTCGAGATCTCGCGCGTCGCCGCTTCGGCGTCGGGAATCAGCAGGTTCACGAGTGTCGACTTGCCCATGCCCGACTGGCCGAGCAGGATTGTCTGATGGCCATGCAGATGCTCGGCCAGCACCGCGTGTGCCTCCTCGGGGCGGCCCTTCACCGAGACTTCCAGCACCGTATAGCCCAGCGCCCGATAGCGTTCGAGGCGCTGGCGCGCGAGCGGCAGCGCGGCCTCGACGTCGATCTTGTTGAGCACGATGAGCGGCTTGAGGTCGTTGGCCTCGGCGGCCACGAGCGCGCGCCCGAGCAGGTCCTCGCTGAAGTGCGGCTCGGTGGCGAGCACGATCAGCAGCTGGTCGAGGTTTGCCGCGAAGAGCTTCGACTTGAACTGGTCGGAGCGATAGAGCAGGTTGCGCCGCTCACCGATCGCGACGATCACGCCCTGGTCGGCCGAAGTCGACTGATACTCGACGCGGTCGCCCACCGCGACCTCGCTCTTTTTGCCGCGCGGGAAGCATTGCAGGTGCGCGCCGCCGCCGTCGGGCGCGACGAGATAGTGGCGCCCGTGGGCGGCGATCACCACGCCGTGCAGCGTGGCGCCCGCAGCTTTTGCGTTGCCGGCGGCTTTGGTTGCGCGCCGGTTCATGCGTGCGCGAGCAGTCGGTCGATCCGCTGCGAAGCCGGCGGATGCGAGTAGTAGAACGCGGTATAGAGCGGGTCGGGCGTGAGCGTCGACGCGTTGTCCTCGTAGAGCTTCACGAGCGCGTTGACGAGATGCTGCGCGTCGGTTTGCGTGGCGGCGAAGGCGTCCGCCTCGAACTCGTGCTTGCGCGAGGAGAGGCTGCCAAGCGGCGTGACGAAGAACAGGAACACGGGCACGGCGAGGAAGAACAGAACGAGCGCGAGCCCTTCGTTGCCGCCGAGCAGCGATGGCCGCACGCCCAGACCCTCGTAGAACCACACGCGCTGCGAGAGCCAGCCGAGCAGGGCGAGCAGCGCGAGGCTGATCGCGAACGTGACGACCATGCGCTTGATCACGTGACGGCGCTTGAAGTGGCCCAGCTCGTGCGCGAGCACGGCCTCGATCTCGCTGCCGGAGAGGCGCGCGAGCAGCGTATCGAAGAACACGATGCGCTTGGCGGCGCCAAAGCCCGTGAAATAGGCGTTGCCGTGCGCGGAGCGGCGGCTGCCGTCCATCACGAACAGGCCCTTGGCCGCGAAGCCGCAGCGCTGCATGAGCGCCTCGATGCGCGAGCGCAGCGCATCATCGTGCAGCGGTTCGAACTTGTTGAAGAGCGGCGCGATGAAGGTGGGGTAGAGCACCAGCACGAGCATCTGGAAGGCGACCCATACGACCCACGTCCAGAGCCACCAGAGGCTGCCCGCCTGCTTCATGAGCCAGAGCACGACGAAGAGCAGCGGAACGCCGAACGCGGCGCCGATCAGGAGCCCCTTGATGCGGTCCATGATGAAGATGCGCTTCGTCATGCGATTGAAGCCGAAGCGCTCCTCGACCACGAACTGGCGGTAGTAGTCGAGCGGGAGCTCGACCACGCCGGAAATGGCGAGCACGGCCCCGATCAGCGCGATCTGGCCCACATAATCGCGCCCGATCGCATCCGAGATGCCGAGATCGAGCGCCTGCACGCCGCCGAGCAGCGTGAGCGCGATCAGCACCACGGCGCCGAGCACGATCTCGATCATGCCGAGGCGCGTGCGCGCGACCGTATAGTCGGCGGCGCGCTGGTGCGCGGCAAGCGGGATGGTGGCGGTGAACTGCGCGGGCACCGCGCCGCGGTGGGCGGCCACGAAGCGGATCTGGCGCGACGCGAGCCAGAGCTTGGTCGCGACCATGGCGAGCACGCCGACGACGAACAGCACGCTGAAGTACAGCGCAGGGGAGGGGGACAGATTAGGCATCCAGGAAGTCCGTGGTATCTATGCGACAATTATATGTTCTCGCCGGCCGGGCATCGCATCCTGTCGATGCCGCGCACGCGCCGCGCCTCCAACGCTCTCCGGGTTGCCTTTCATGACTGACATTGCCGCTGCCGGCGCGCCGACCATCGAGCGCACCGACATGAACCTGATCTGGCTCGATATGGAAATGACGGGCCTCGATCCCGACAACGACCGCATCATCGAGATCGCCGTGGTGGTGACGAACTCGACGCTCGACAAGCTCGTGGAAGGCCCCGTGCTGGCCATCCATCAGCCGGAGACGGTGCTCGACCGCATGGACGAGTGGAACCGCAACACGCACGGCCGCTCGGGCCTCACCGAGCGCGTGCGGGCTTCGACCGTCACGGAAGAAAGCGCGACCGAGCAGATCATGGCGTTCCTTTCGCAATACGTGCCGCCGGGCAAGTCGCCGATGTGCGGCAACTCGATCTGCCAGGACCGCCGCTTCATGGCGCGCTGGATGCCCACGCTTGAGCGCTTCTTCCACTACCGCAACCTCGACGTGAGCACGCTCAAGGAGCTGTGCCGCCGCTGGCAGCCGACCATCTATAAGGGCTTCCAGAAGCGCGCGATGCACACGGCGCTTGCCGACATCCACGAGTCAATCGACGAGCTCAAGTATTACCGCGAGCACTTCCTCGTTCCGGCGCCGGGCATCGTGCCCGACATGGCGGCGGGCGAGGCTGGTCCGGCGCTCTGAGCGATCGTTGAGACGCGCAGCAGCAGCGGCGCTGCCGCTGCTACGCGATCGTTGAAGTTCGAGTGTTAAGCGCGCGGCGCCCGCTGCGCGCTTTTGGGCCGGAACGCCGCCACGATGTTCGGATCGGTTTCGATATATGGGCCGCCGATCAGGTCGATGCAATACGGCACCGCAGCAAAAATACCGGGCACCTTTACGGCACCCTGATCGTCGCGCAAGCCTTCCAGCGTTTCCTTGATCGACTTCGGCTGCCCCGGCAAGTTGATGATGAGCGCCGCGTGGTCGTCGTTTTCGCGGATCACGGCGACCTGGCGCGACAGAATGGCCGTCGGCACAAAATTCAGGCTGATCTGGCGCATCTGCTCGCCAAAGCCCGGCATTTCCTTCGTCGCCACCGCGAGCGTCGCCTCGGGCGTCACGTCGCGGCGCGCGGGGCCGGTTCCGCCCGTCGTCAACACGAGGTCGCAGCCGAGGCCGTCCACGAGCGCCGTGAGCGTGGCGGAGATCGTCGCCGCGTCGTCGTGGATCAGGCGCGTTTCGGCGCGCCACGGCGTTTTCAGCGCGTTGCCGAGCCACTCCATCAGCGACGGAATGCCCTTGTCCTCGTAGACGCCGCTCGTCGCGCGGTCGCTGACCGACACTAGGCCGATCACGAGTTCGTCAGGATGGCTGCGCTCAGGCTTCGTCATCTTCGCGGTCCTCGTCGGCGCGCTCGTCGTCGTGGTCGTCAGCCTCGTCCGCGCCTTGCGTGCTCGCGTCCTTGATCCACTGGAACAGCTCGCGGAAGGACTTGGGCGGGCGGCTTTGCTCCTGCTCGCGGCGCGCGTTGCGGATCAGCGTGCGGGCTGCCTGCGGGTCGGCGGCGGGGTGCTGGCGGATGAATTCGGTGAGCGCGGCGTCGTCCGCCAGCAGCTTGTCGCGCGTGCGCTCGATCCAGTGCAGGCGCGCCGTGGCAGCCCTGTTCACGCCGCGGTGCTCGTCGAGCTTCGTGCGCAGCGCGGCGACTTCGGCTTCGGTCAGCCCGCGCATCATGCGGCCCACGTACTGGAGCTGGCGGCGACGGCCTTCGTGGTCGGTGATGCGGCGGCACTCGTGGACGGCGTCCGCGAGGTCTTCGGTCATCGGCATGCGCTTGAGCGCGTCCTTGGGCAGTTCCACGAGGGCCTGGCCAAGCTCCTGGAGCGCTTCCATGTCGCGCTTGAGCTGCGATTTGCTCGGGCGATCGTAGCCGTTGTCGTCCTGCTCGGCGACAGCGTCGTTCATCGGTTGAATGCGGGTTTTGCGTTTCATGGGGCGTATTGTAGCGTGCGCGCGCGTGCGGCTCGGGCTGGAAGGCGGCGGACGGCGGCGCCCGCGGCCCGATACTGGTGCGGCAGTTGGTGCGGGCGACAGGCGACGAAAGCGCCTGTGATGCGTGTTCACATACCTTGCTATGATCGCGGGATGCGCTTTGCGAACGCCGCGCGTTCCGAAGCACTCGAATCGACACGAGCGAAACACGACACCAGCGGGCCGCACCGGCCCAGAACCGGACCGTAACGACAATGGCAGCAGACATCGAAGCCCGGCAACGCTTTTTCCCGCACACCCAGGACGAGCTGAAGGAGATCGCCTCAGACATCCTGCGGCACGCCAACGCGCTCGGCGCGAGCGACGCCGCGACCGAGATCTCCGAAGGCGACGGCTTATCTGTCTCGGTGCGGCGCGGCGAGGTCGAGACGATCGAGCACAACCGCGACAAGATGGTCGGCGTGACCGTCTATATCGGCAACAAGCGCGGCAACGCGAGCACCTCTGACTTTTCGCCGCAGGCGCTCAAGGACACGGTGGCGGCCGCGTACAACATCGCGCGCTTCACCGCCGACGACGACTGCGCGGGCCTCGCCGAGCGCGATCTGCTCGAAACCGCACCGCGCGACCTCGACCTCTACCACCCTTGGAATCTCTCCGCCGACGAGGCCGTGGAAATCGCGCGCCGCGCCGAAGACGCCGCGTTCGCCGTCGATCCGCGCGTGAAGAACTCCGAAGGCGCGAGCGTGTCGGCACAGCATTCGCAGTTCGTGCTCGCCACCTCGGGCGGCTTCATGCACGGCTATCCGTACTCGCGCCACTACGTTTCGTGTGCGCCCATCGCGGGCGTCGGCCGCAACATGCAGCGCGACGACTGGTACACATCGCGGCGCAGC
This sequence comes from Paraburkholderia sp. CNPSo 3076, assembly GCF_026343935.1. Classification (NCBI taxonomy): domain Bacteria; kingdom Pseudomonadati; phylum Pseudomonadota; class Betaproteobacteria; order Burkholderiales; family Burkholderiaceae; genus Paraburkholderia; species Paraburkholderia sp. CNPSo 3076. Next base: position 17,840 of record NZ_JAPMAL010000029.1, read on the forward strand.
GCGGCCGAGCTGGCCTCCCCCGAAGCCGTCGGGCGCTATGCGGCCGAGCGTGCGCTCTCGCGCCTGAACGCGCGCAGCCTCGACACGCGCAAGGTGCCGGTGCTGTTCGAGGCGCCGCTCGCCGCGGGCCTGCTCGGCGCGTTCGTGCAGGCCGTGAGCGGTGGCGCGCTGTATCGCAAGACGTCGTTCCTCGTCGACAGCCTCGGCAAGCCGGTGTTCGCGCCGCACATCCAGATCGTCGAGGACCCGCATGTACCGCGCGCGGCCGGCAGCGCGCCGTTCGACGAAGAGGGCGTGCGCACGCAGCGCCGCGAGGTCGTGAAGGACGGCATCGTGCAGGGCTATTTCCTGTCGTCGTATTCGGCGCGAAAGCTCGGCATGCAGACCACGGGCAATGCCGGCGGCTCGCACAACCTGCAGTTCCGGAGCTCGCTTACGAAGCCTGAGGACGACTTCGAGGAGATGCTGAAAAAGCTCGGCACGGGCCTCTTGCTGACCGAGCTGATGGGGCAGGGCGTGAATTTCGTGACGGGCGACTATTCGCGCGGCGCGTCGGGCTTCTGGGTGGAGAACGGCAAGATCCAGTACCCGGTGGAGGAAATCACGGTGGCGTCCACGCTGCAGGAGATGTTCCACCACATCGTCGCCGTGGGCGCGGATACGCTCGCGCGTGGCACGCGTCAGACCGGCTCGGTGCTGATCGAGCGGATGACGGTGGCGGGGCAGTAAGCGCCTTTTAGCGCCTTCTGCGCTGACTCGATGAAAAACGGCACGCGAGGGCGTGCCGTTTTGCTTTGGTGTGCCGCGCCGCGTGCCGCCTGGGGCACCGGGTTGGGCAGCGCCCGGTCGGTCAATCCCGCCGCACGTACCGCACGAAGGCGAAATCAAAGTCGTTCGGCGCATTCGCATGCAGTGTCTCGCGCGACGTTTCTTGCCACACGTCGGGGTCGGGCGCGGGGAAGGTGGCGTCGCCCTCGAAGTCCGCGGAGATTTCCGTCACCACGAGTTCATGCGCAAGCCCGAGCCCTTCGCCGTAGAGCTGCGCGCCGCCGATCAGGAACGCCGTGGGCGCCTGGTCCTGCGCCGCGAGCGCGAGCGCCTCGTCGAGGCTCGTGGCGGTGTCGCAGCCGGGAAAGCGCTTGCCCGCGTCGCGCGTCACGACAATGTTGCGGCGGCCCGGCAAGGCGCGACCGATCGATTCGTGCGTTTTGCGGCCCATGATGATGGGCGCGCCCATGGTGGTGCGCTTGAAGAACGCGAGGTCTTCGGGGAGCCGCCAGGGCAGCGCGTTGTCGCGGCCGATCACGCCGTTGCGGGCGCGGGCGACGATGAGGGTGAGCGTCGTCATCGAAAGGGTAGAGGTGCGAGGTTGTAAGCTGTTCGCAGCGATTCTACCTGAGCGCGCCGGGCGCCCCGGCGCGCTTCCTCTGCGGCATCGGGTGTTTCAGTCCTGCCCGTCGGGCGGCAATTCCGCCTGGTTCTCCGCTTCGCCGCCGAAAAACGTTTTTTCGTCGCGCAGGCCGTGCGCGCCCATCAGCCGGTAGAGCGTCACGCGCGAGATGCCGAGATCGGCAGCGGCTTCCGTGAGCCGGTGCCGGTGCCGCAGCAACGCCGCCTCGATCGCGCGCCGCTCCGCGGCCTCGCGCGCCTGCGCGAGCGTGACCGTCTGCTGCGCGGTGAAGTGCGCGAGATCGAGATCCTCCGCCGAAATCAGCTTGCTTTCGGCCATGACGATCGCGCGGCGCACGCGGTTGATGAGCTCGCGCACGTTGCCTGGCCAGTTGTAGTTGTACAGGGCCTCAATGGCGTCGGGCGTGAAGCCGCGGATGCGGCGCGCGCTGTCCTGCTTGAACTTGTGCAGCACGTGGTGCGCGAGAATTTCGATGTCCTTGCCGCGCGCGCGCAGCGGCGGCTCGTCCACGCGCAGCACGCACAGGCGGTGAAAGAGGTCGGCGCGAAAGCGTCCCTCGCGCATTGCCGCCTCGAGATCGACGTGCGTGGCCGAGATGATGCGCAAGTCCACGGGAATCTGCTCGCGCCCGCCCAGGCGTTCGATCTTGCCTTCCTGCAAAAAGCGCAGCAGGCTTGCCTGGCTTTCCAGCGGCAGGTCGCCGATTTCGTCGAGAAAGAGCGTCCCGCCGTTGGCCGATTCGACGCGCCCGATCTTGCGCTGGTTCGCGCCCGTGAACGCGCCGCGCTCATAGCCGAACAGTTCGGATTGCAGAAGATGATGCGGGATCGCGCCGCAGTTGATCGGCACGAACGTCGCCTTGCGCCGCGCAGAGCGTTCGTGGATCGCGAGCGCCGTGAGTTCCTTGCCGGTGCCCGATTCGCCCGAGATGAACACGGTGGCGTCGGTGTTGGCCACCTTGCGGATCGTGCGAAAGAGCTGCTGCATCGCTTCGCAGGTGCCGACCATCTCGTCTTCGTCCTGGCTCGCGGCGGCGGCTGGCGTGTCGAGATCGCACAGCGACACCATGCCGAACGCGTGGCCCACGAGGTAGTCGAGCGTCGCATGCGCGACCGGCACATGCACGTAGTCGAAGCAGTAGTGGCGGATCAGGCGCCGCACTTCGGCGTCGGTGAGGCGCGAATCGTCGGTGAGCGCGATCCATCCCACCTGCTGCAGCCGCAGGATCGTCTCGAGGCCCGCGAACTCGCGCGGCGCGAAACCCGTGAGATCGACGATGCCGGCATAGGCCGCCTCCGGTTTCACGAGGCGCGAGGCCTCGTGCACCGTGCGCGCGGTCGCGATTTCCCAGCCGCGGCTCTTGAGGTAGGCGCAGAGCGGCGGGTCGGGCGTGCGCGCGACATACAGCAAGGTGCGCTCGAGCCCCGCCTCGGGCTTCGCATCGCGCGCGCGGCCGGCGTCGGGGACATCGCCGGCAAGCGGTGGCCCGGTCACGGCGAGACGCTGACCGGCTCCGGCGAGCGGTGTCACAGTGGCGCCTAGATGTGAGGATTCGCGCACGATCGGCCTCATGTCATCAGAAGGTATAAGGGAAACGCACGCCGACGACGAAGTTCGGTGCATCGGGCGTGAGCCCGACGGACACCGCGCCGTTGATCGTCAGGTGCTTGTTGACCACGTGATTCAGGCCGAAGTTGAGCACCGAGGCGGTCGTCTCGCTGCCCGGCACGCCGGTCCAGGTGCCGCCCGGCGACTTGGTCTTCGACTGCGGCTCGATGGCCATGGTGTACGAGATGCTCGCCGAGTCCTTGTCCGAGAAGGCGAGCGCGACACCGCCGCCGAACTGGATGATGTCGCCGAGCTTCACTTCGGCAGGCTCGGTTTGCCCGATCACCGAAGAGATGTCGGAGAACGAGCGCGAGATGTTGTACGTGTACGACAAGCTGCCGAACAGCACCACGGGGTCGTAGGTCTTCAGCACTGACAGGCCGGCTGTCACGTTCCAGAAGCCCGTGCCCGTGGGCAGCTTGCTGGGGGCGACGAGATTGGTGTTGTCGGGCGTGATCTGCTGAACCTTGATGCCGAACGGCGAGGTGCCGGTGGCGGTCTTCACGCGCAGGCTGCCGACCACGTCGGGGATGTTGTTGGTTTCCTTCAGGAACTGGTAGTAGATCCCGAAGTTCACGTCACCGATCGCGTTCGAATTGACCGATGCATCCGTGAGCGTGCTGGCCGAGCCGCCCGCGCCACCCACGATGAAGGTGCTGTGCCGGTAGACGTAAGGCACGTCCACATCGATGCTCATGCGGTCGGTGAGGCCGTAGCGCGTGTCCAGGTCGGCGGTGATCGTGTGCGACTTGGTCTGCCCCAGATTGATGTTGCCGAGGAAGATCGCGTCGAGTGCAAGAAAGCCCGAAAGCTGCAGCTGGCGGCGATCGTAGTAACTGTCGCTGATGCCCCAGTCCAACGTCAGCTTGTGGTCGAAGAGCGGCGCGTGCTCGCGCTGCACGACCGCTTCTTCGGCTTGCGTGCGGGACGGCTCAGCGTTCTTCTGCGTCTCGCCAACCGTTGGGCTGCCATTGGGGTTCACGCCGACCGGCGCGCCCTGCTGCGGCCCGCTCGCGGCCGAGGTGCCCGTCGCGCCATTGGTCGTGCCCGCGTCGGGCGAGGGCGGGTTCACCGGCACGCCCGTGGCCGTGCCGGTGAGCGAACCCGGCGCCGTCGCGCCCGGCAGCGCCTGGGCGAGCGGCGGCAGGGGCACAGGCAGACCGTCTGCGCCCGGCTGTTCCGCGACCGTCGCGGCCGACGCGGCGTCGGGCGCACCCGCGCCCGGCATGCCGCGACCGCGTTGCGCCATTTCGAGGTTCGTCACCTGGCGCTCCAGTGACTGGATTTGCCGCTGCTGCTCGTCGACCACGCGCATGAGCGTATTCAGGCGGTCTTCGATCGACTGGCTTTGTAACGCCTGCGCGTGGGCGGACTGCGAGAGCGCGAATAGCAAAACAGCTGCTGGAATGGCGGCCAGCGACATGTGTGGCGCGGCCGCCATGGACATCATCTTCATTGTTCTTCCCCCGGGATCGAATGCGGGCGCCCGGCGGAACCCCCTGGTCCCACGCCCGCGCACGTCGATGCTCCTCATTCAAAGTGCTGCTTCTCGCGCGGGGCCTTGCCCGCGTGGTGGTCTCCTTGGCTGGTACGTCTCGTTATGAGCCCTCGGTTAGTGGAGATTTCGCAGAGCCTGTAATACGCCGGTCTGCCGGATCATTTGCGACGTCATCTGCTGCGTCTGCAGACTCAGTTGCAGCTGGTTGGCGACCTGCTGGTTATTGCCTGCGACCTGGAGCAACTGGGCGATCGCGCCGGCCTGTTGCGCGTTGCCCGGCATGATGTTCTGAGTGGCGATGCCCGCTGGCGTTTGCAGCGTCACGTTGACGCCGTTACTGCCGAACGAGATGCCCGCTTTTATGCTGCCGGCCGCGTTCGATGCCGACGCGCTCGGCTGGTTGGCGGCGCCTGGCAGATTGGCGAGCTGCGGCGCGTTGTTGTCGTAGGAGAGGGTTGCGGCATTGGCGCCCGTATTGCCATTGCCGGCCACCTGGGTGATCTGCGAGACGCCGTTGACCGAAACGTTCTGGCCGCCGGTGGCCGTTGCGTTCGGGTTGGCGCCGCTGTTTGCGCCCGTGGTGCCGCCATGCGTCGGGTCGATCACGGTTGCATACGTCTTCACCTGCGCGCTCACCTGGTTGGCCGCGTTCTGGGCGACCGCGAGCGCGCCTTGCGCGACTGCGGTCGCGCCGTTTGGCAATTGCCATTGAGAAAGCAGGTTCAGAACGAACCCGGAAATCATGTCGCTGCCGGCATATTTGCCGGTCTGATGCGCGAGCACGTCGTCGCCGACGGCTTCGCAGCGGATGCCTTGCGCCTGCGCGTCGGCGTTCGAGAGAAACGCCGGCACCGGCTGCGGCAAGCCGATGCCTTCGGCCGCTAGCGCACCGCTCGAAAAAGCGCAGGCGAGCGCGGAGACGGCTGCCGCGATGCCACACTGTGAGAGGTTGCGTTTCATGATTCTTTGGACTTCAGAACATCACGGCCTTATCGAGGCCGTATTCGAAGAAGGGAGTCGCAGCAGTGCCATTGAGCAAGGCGTTTTCACGCAGCTTGAGCGCGAGCGACTCGTTGTTCTGCAACAGCGGAGAGTCCTCCAGGAACGGCTTGCCGAGCACCGCGAAGACGAGGCCGTTCCATGTCTTCGCGAAGTCGTCTTCGGCGACGATACGGTTGCCGAGCGCGGGGTCCGCAATGAAAATGCGGCCGTTCTCGGCGTGCTTGACGATCACGAAGTGCTCATAGCCATCGATGTTCATGAGCACCAGCACGGGAACCTGCAGGTGGTAGAGCGCGTCGGTGTTGACGCGAAAACCGCGGCCGCGCAAGCCGATCGTCTCGACGAACTTCTTCATGTCGAGCATGGAGAAGCCGTTTTTGACGACCACCTCGGGTGTGGAGAACACCATCATCTGGCGGATCAGCTCAGGTTCAGGGATGTCGATGCCGTAGCCGTACTTGAGCAGTGTGGCGAGTGCGGCGGCGCCGCAGCTGTAGTCATACTGCTGGCTGACGATGCTGCGATAGCGTAGGTCCCGCATCGAGTGGACCGGCAGCTTCACCGGCACGCCGATGAGGTGGGTCGCGTCGAGCGTCGACTGCTGCGCATGCACAGGCACAAGGGCCGCGCTGGCCGAGAGCGTCAGCGCGACGACAAACATCCTTGACGCCGGGGTCGATACGGGCCCGGACATGGTGGTCTCCTACCTTCTGGTTTGCGCGCCGACTGTGGTGGGACAGCCGGCGCGCATTGCTCACTACGTTTTCTGCCTGGGGCGAGCCCAGTTCCTGCAGTGCTGCAGGCCGTGCTTAGTGGCCGTTGTTCATCGCGGCGATTGCCATGCCGTTGTGCTGCAGGTTGCCGATGCCGCCGGCAATGTTCACGCCGATGTTGCCTTGCGCGCCAGTGAGCGTATTGGCGCCGAGGCTGGCCGTACCCTGGAACTGGCCGGTGGCGCCCATCGCTGCGTTCTGCACGTTGTTATCCGTCGCGACCATCGCGACCGTCGAGTAGGCACCCGGCGTTGCCGTCGTCACGGAGCCGGCGAGGCTGTTGTTTTGCGCGTTGCCGATACCCGATGCGACGTTCACGCCGACGTTGCCCGAGACGCCTGCGAGTGAGCCGTCGCCGACCGACGCGTTCAGATTGAAGTTCTTCACCGTGGCGTAGCCGCCGGACGACTGGTTGTTGAAGATCTGCGCGTTGCCGAACACGTTGCCCATGTCGACGGAAGCGAGTGCGACATCGTTGCTTTGCGCGTTGTTGATGCCTTCCGCGATGTTCACGCCGAGGTTGCCCGTCACGTTGGTCGCGGCGCCGTTGCCGGTGTTGGCGTCGAGCGTGCCCGCTGCCTGCGTGTTGTAGTGCTGCGTGATCGAGCCCGTGGTGTGCTCGTCGACCGTGTTGAGCGTGTCGCTGACGTTATAGCCCCAGCCGCTGCTCGAGCTCGAGCTTCTCGACGACGAGTGCTGATGCGAATCCGCGCTCGTGCTCGACGTGCTGTACGTGTGCGCGTACGTGTCCGAAGAATTCTTCGTCTTCGAGCTCGTGCCGTTCACGCTTGCCGAAAGCGCGGCGCTGGCCGTGCCGTCGGCATAAGCCGTATTGGCCGTGGTCGAGCTGTTGCTCGTGTTCTTGTTGTTGTTCACGGCCCACGCTGCGCCGACGTTCGTCGTGTCGCTGTTGTTGTGCGCGTTGGTCTTCGTGTGCGACGTGCTTTCCGAGCCGCTGAGGTTGATGCCGGCCGAGCCGTTATGCGAGTTGCCGCTGTGCGACCATGATGCGTTGGCCTGGAGGCTGCCATTGCCGCTTTGCGACTTCGTGGACGTGTTGTTGCCTACGCTGTTGTAGCTCGTGCCAAGGGCCGCGCTGCCCGTGTCGCTATAGGTGCTCGCGGTCGTGTGGTCGTGCGTGCTGCCGTTGTCGGTCGAGACGTGATAGTCGGCGTTCACGCTGGCGTTGAGCGTCTTGCCGAAGGTCGAACTGCTCGACGAGGCCTTCGTCGTCGACGCATTGACGTCGTGCGTGTGCGACGAACTGCTCGACGAGGACGACATGCTCGAATTGCTCGAGTTCGAATATTTGTAGAACGAGTTCGTGCCGGTGCCCGTCACGCTTGCGTTCGTATTGTTGAACGTCGTCGTGACCTTGCCGCTCACATAGCTCTGTGCTTGCGGAAGAAGCGTGCCGCCGCTCGTGGTTTGCGTGTTGTTGATGACGGCGCCGGCAGTGCTCGAAACCGAGACGCAGCCGAACAGCGTGACAAAGCCTTCGATGCCAACGACGTCATATACGCCCGTGGTGTTGAAAAGTACCGCCGAATTAGCTGCGTGAGCGGAACCTACCGCCGACGCAAGAACTGCCGCTGCTATGAGGGTGCGCTTCATGATTTCGCTCCGATACTGAGTGGTCAGTTAAAAAAGAGTGCCCGCCGGGGGACGGAGCACAAAACTGTTTGCCGTAGCGTTACCGGCGCCGGCCGTCTGGTTCACCTGCACGAGGCCCGTCGCATTCCTGAATGCCGCATTGTCGATGCGTACCTCACGAATGCCCCCTGCCTGGGCCATTTGCCCCTGACCGCCGTTTTGAGCAGCCGCCGCGGACAGTTCTCCGTCCGAGACCGCCACCACACCAATCGCACCACTGCCGATGAGAGCAGTGTTGCGCTGGATATTGCCCACGCCCGCCGACTGATTCACCATCATTGCGCCGTTCGTGTTCGCAAAAGCTCCTGCACCTATCGTCGCGCTCGCGCCCTTGAGCCGCGCCGTGACGGTGGCGAGCTGGTCGTCGCCGTTCACGTTGATCGACACGTTGCCGGTCGTGATCGTCAGCTGGTTGGCCTGCGCGTTGTCGACACCCGCGGTTTCGTTCACCGTGAGCGCGCCGGTCGTCGAGGTGGCGGCGCCCGGGGCGATGCTCGCCGTCGCGCCGACGCTAACCTGGGCCTGCGCGGCGCTCGCGAAGGCGAGCGCTGCGGCGCAGGCAAGCGCGCAGGGAAGCGCCGTGCGCAGCGTGCGTGACGTCTGGATCGAACGGCTCATTTCATGCCTCCCATGGCGCCCGAGAGTGGGGCGAGCGCGCCTGTGATCGTCGAGGAAATTGTGCCGCCGAGGCCGGCGCCGACGCCGCCGCTCGCGCCGGCGCCGGCCGCCACGTTCGAGCCGGTCGCGCTGCCCGTGAGAATGCGCGTGAGCGCCTGGACGCCGGCGGTTTGCGCGCTCAATGCGCCGTTCGCGTTCACGCCGCTCGAGCCGTGCGCGTTGGTGAGATCCGTGTCGGTGACGAGCGTCGCTATTGCCGGGTCGAAGCTGTTCTTGGGAAAGGTCGTGGCGCGCACGAGCACCGGGTCCTGACTCTTCGGCACGTTGTCGAAGGCGCTGCGCGGCGTGATGTCACGTTCGACGATGACGTCGCCGGGGTTCGTGACCTGCTGGGCGGCCACGCCCGCCGTGACGCCCGCGGCGAGGACGCCGCACAGGGCGGCGGCGACCTGGACCGACCGGCGGCTTGTGCCGCGCGTCGAGTTGCGTGCTCTCATGCTGGTCTCCTCCTGGCCGGAGTCGGCCATGGGCGCCTTGTCCGGTCCATTTGTCCTGGCTTCGCGCATTCGCCGCGAACCGGACACCGCGCCGCAAGCGGCACGGGTGCTATCTCATCGTTACTTTCTCGTGTAGCTCGCGAGGTTGCCCTGCGCGTTCTGGGTGGCGTCGACGGGGATCGGCAGCGGTGCAGGCGGCGCGATTTCGTCCCAGAGCGTCACGTTGTTGTTGCCGCGCATCAGTTGCGGCGTGGCAGCCACCATCACCATGCCGACGGCGCCGCCGCGCTGGCGCGAAAGCGTCTGGTCGTCGAGAGAGCCGATGCCCGCGAATACGCCGTCGTTGCCAAAGGCAACGGGGTCGGCCGGGGCGTTGGCGCTAGCGGCCGTGGTGCTGGCCGGGTCGGCGGTGGTCGAGGTGGCGTCGCCGGTCGGCGCGCTCACTGCGAGCGTGGCGGGAACGAGTGCCACAGGTGTTGCAGGAACGACATCCGGGGCGGCATTGGCGACGCTGGCAACTGCGCCTGGCGCGGCAGGCGCATCGTCCACTGACTGTGCGCGAGCACCGGGCGAGAGGACGAGGAGGGCGGCGGGAACGAGCATGGCGGCGCATGCACTGCCGTAGCCGATGACACTGCGCCGGACCTGCTGGATGTTGAGTCGCATGGCGTATCTCCTGGTGCGAGACATTTAGCGAAACGTGTGCCATCGCCCGCAATCCATTGATACGCTTCGAACCGCACTATTCTCTGCAAATTTTGAATGGCGGATATTCGCCAAAATGTTTCAGCGCTGAAACGTGAGGCCGTTTAAACCCGTTTGGAATGCGATAGGGTTTCAAAGGAGAACGTTTGCGCGCCGGACGCTTAACTATTGAGAGAAAGGAAACATCCGTAATTATTTCTGCACTGACAAAATACCGGGAAACCGGTGGAAACATTTCCATCGGTCCCTTATCCATTCCCATTGCATAAATTCTATCCAAGTGCCACGAGGCTATAGTAAGCTTCAGAAAAAGCCGTAATGCCTAAAAGAAAACGCCCGCAACTGGGCAAGTTGACACACACGCCACAACTCGGGGATTCACTGTCAGCAAAAGCATGCGCGTTCACTGTTTTTTCAGGTACGCGAAAGTCGCTTTTTGCTGCGTGTCTGTACATTCAGGTGCGTGCCGTCATTCCCAAACGATGGTGTTGGCAAGAGGATCTGAATAATGGAACCTGCAACGCGGCAATTGGTGTACGTGACGCGAAAACCGGTCGAAGCGTTGAACGAACGGTTCCACGAGCGTGGCTGGCAGGTGGAGATCGTCGGCAACGCACGGGACGCGCGGCGCGCCCTCCGCGCGGGTATGCCCGCGGGCGGCCTGCTCGATCTCTCAAGCGAATTTCATCTGCATGAAATCGGCTCGTTCGAGCCGTGCCTCACGCTGCCCAACGTCGGCTGGGTCGCGGCGACCACGACGGGGCAGCTGCAGGACGCAACGCTGCGCCGTCTGGTGCGCGATTACTGTTTCGATTACGTAACGGTCCCCTGGAACGGCGACCGCATCGTCGATTCCGTCGGCCACGCGTATGGCATGGTTTCGCTCGGCGAAGTCGCCTCGAACGACACCACGGGGGGCAGCGAAGGCGAAATGGTCGGCTCGTGCGAGGCGATGCTGGCGCTGTTCCGCTCGATCCGCAAGGTCGCGCTGACCGATGCGCCGGTCTTCATCTCGGGCGAATCGGGCACGGGCAAGGAGCTCACGGCTGTCGCGATCCACGAGCGCTCGGTGCGCCGCAGCGCGCCGTTCGTGCCGATCAACTGCGGCGCCATTCCCCCGCATCTGCTGCAGTCCGAGCTGTTCGGCTACGAGCGCGGCGCGTTCACGGGCGCGAGCCAGCGCAAGGTCGGCCGGGTCGAATCGGCCAACGGCGGCACGCTCTTTCTCGACGAAATCGGCGACCTGCCCCTGGAAAGCCAGGCGAGCCTGCTGCGCTTCCTGCAGGAAGGCAAGATCGAGCGCCTGGGCGGTCATCAGTCGATTCCCGTGGACGTGCGCATCATCTCGGCCACCCACGTCGACATGCGCGCGGCGATGGTGGAAGGGCGCTTTCGCCAGGACTTGTATCACCGTCTGTGCGTGCTGCAGATCGACGAGCCGCCGCTGCGGGCGCGCGGCAAGGACATCGAGTTGCTCGCGCGGCACATGCTCGAGCGCTTCAAGAAGGACGGCAGCCGGCGCCTGCGAGGCTTTTCGCCCGACGCCATCGCGGCCCTGCACAACTACAGCTGGCCTGGCAACGTGCGCGAGCTGATCAACCGTGTGCGGCGCGCCATCGTGATGTCGGAGGGCCGTGCGATCACGGCGCGCGATCTCGAGCTCGGCGACTACGTCGAGGTGGTGCCGGTCTCGCTCGCCCAGGCGCGCGAAGCCGCCGAGCGCCAGGCCATCGAACTCGCGCTGCTGCGCCACCGCGGCCGCCTGGGCGACGCCGCCCAGGAACTCGGCATCTCGCGCGTGACCCTGTACCGGCTCTTGTGTGCGCATGGCATGCGCCATATGGAAAGCGAGCCGCTTGCGCCGCATCCGGGCGGCCTGGCTTCCGGCGCTTGAGGCGGGGTGGGTCTGCTTGAGGTTGATTGACGTCGATTAAGACCGGCGCTTTCGTGCTCCGCGCATTGACCGCGCGCCGTCGCTTTTGCCGGGCGATTGCCATGGCGTTTCATCTCGCCGCGCCTTGTTGCGCCGCGAGCCTTTCCCCGGGCTCGTCGTAGCCCGTCCTGTGGGCGTTCTGCCCTTGTCCCCGTTGTGTGATGGGCTCGCGCTTTCGGCGCGGCCGACCCGGGACGCGCGCGCCGGGTAAAATCCTCCTTTTCCATCCTGAATCCGAACCGGGCGCCACGTGCCCGAAGAGGGAACCGCGCATGAAACAGTATCTCGAGCTCGTCCGCTCGATTCTCGACACCGGCACCTGGCAGGAAAACCGCACCGGCATCCGCACGATCAGCCAGCCGGGCGCCATGCTGCGCTTCGACCTGCAGGAGGGCTTTCCGGCGGTGACGACGAAGAAGCTGGCGTTCAAGTCGGCGGTGGGCGAACTGATCGGGTTTTTGCGCGCTTCGCGCAGCGCAGCCGACTTCCGGGCGCTTGGCTGCAAGGTCTGGGACGCCAACGCGAACGAGAACGCCCAGTGGCTTGCCAACCCGTACCGCCAGGGCACGGACGATCTGGGCGACGTGTATGGCGTGCAATGGCGGCGCTGGCCAGCTTACAAGGTGCTCGACGCCGATGCCGCCGCACAGCTCGCCGATGCGCGATCGCGCGGCTACGCGCTCGTGGCAGAATTTACCGAGGATGGCCGTCCCAAGGTGCTGCTCTACAAGGCGGTGGATCAGCTGCGCCAGTGCCTCGATACGATCATGAGCAATCCGGCCGACCGACGAATTTTGTTTCATGGCTGGAATCCGGCCGTGCTCGAAGAGATCGCGCTGCCGGCTTGCCACCTGCTCTACCAGTTCCTGCCGAACCCGACGAAGCGCGAGATCTCACTGTGCCTCTATATCCGCAGCAACGATGTGGGCCTCGGCACGCCGTTCAACCTGACCGAAGGAGCGGTGCTGCTGCACCTCGTGGGCCGGCTGACGGGCTATACGCCGCGCTGGTTCACGTACTTCATCGGCGACGCGCATATTTACGAGAACCAGCTCGATATGCTCAACGAGCAGCTGCGCCGGGAGCCTTACGCGAGCCCGCGTCTGGCTATCTCCGAGCGCGTGCCCGAGTACGCGAAGACGGGCGCCTACGAGCCGGAATGGCTCGAAAAGGTCGAGCCGTCCGACTTCTCGCTCGTCGACTACCGGCATCACGAGCCGCTTACCGCGCCGATGGCGGTGTGAGGCGCTTGCGTTCACGTTAGTCGCTGGTATGCCCGCGCCATGAAAAAAGCCCGCGAACGGCGACGTTCGCGGGCTTTTTCGTTGGCGGCGCGGCGATCAGCCGTGGTGGTGATCGTCGTGGCTGTTGCCGCTTGCGCGCTCTTGCGGATGAGGCGCGGGCTGTGGCTGCGGACGCGGTTGGGGCTGCGGCTGCGGACGGGCCTCCGCGTGCTGCTGCGGTTGGGGCTGCGGCTGCGGACGGGCCTCCGCGTGCTGCTGCGGCTGGGGCTGCGGCTGCGGACGGACCTCAGCGCGCTGCTGCGGCTGGGGCTGCGGCTGCGGACGGACCTCAGCGCGCTGCTGCGGCTGCGGTTGCGGCTGCGGGTGGAATTCCGGACGCGGCTGGGGCTGCGGTTGCGGACGGACCTCAGCACGCTGTTGGGGCTGGGGCTGGGGCTGCGGCTGCGGACGGGCCTCAGCACGCTGTTGCGGCTGCGGTTGAGCTTGCACCTGTGGATGGGCCTCGGGGCGCGCCGCGGGCTGCTGCGCCGGCCGCGCCTCGGCTTGCGGCGGCATCTGCGGGCCATGTTGCGCAGCGGCCGGCTCGGGCATCCGTTGCTGCGGCTGCGGCTGGCCACGCGCCGCGTTGCGCGGCTCCTGCATCGCGACGGCGGCCGGCCTGCCCGCCTCGTTCGCGCCCGGCTGGCCACGCGTGGCCATCGGCGCGTGCGGCTGCGTCCAGGCAGGCTGATGGGCTTCACCGCGCGCCGCATTGGCCGCGTTCATGGCGCCAGGACCAGGCTGGCCGGCTGCGGGCGCGCCGCCTTCGGGCCGGGCCGCAAACTGCGGCGGACGCGGCACGCCGTGTTCCTGCGCGGCAGCGGGCGGCACGCCCGGCTGGCCATGCTCGGGGCCACGCGGCATGGCGTTGGCGGCCGCGGCGCCTGCTTGGGGCGCGCCGCCAGGCATACCCGGACGGCCGGCTTGCGATTGCGGGCCTGCAGGCCTGCCGGTCGCGCCGAGCACCGGTGAATGCGGCGGCACGATGCGCACGTTCTGTGCTGGCCACGCGCCATGAGCCGCCGGAGCAAACGGCGAGGAGGGCGCATGCGACGGCGCCGAGACGCGCACCACGGGCGCGCCCGCACCCGGCACTGTGCCGCCGGCGTGGGCGAAGCGCTGCGCGAGGTTGTCGTGGAACGCGGGCGGGGCGACCGGCGCGCGCGTGGCCACGACCTGGCGCTGATTGAGCGTCGCGGGCGGCCGGTAGTCGGCGCGACGCATGTTGGGCCCGAAACTGCCCTTCACAGGCGCGATGCCGGGCGTGCCCGGGTCGATGCGCGCATTGCGCCATTGCTGCGGATCGACACGTTGCGCGAACCGCGAGACCGGCTGACCGTGGACGAACGCCGTGGCCGGCACAGCCGTCACCGCACCCGGCGCGCGATAGTTCACGTAGGTGTTGTGAACGTTGATATTCGTGATGTTGACGTCGCGCCGGTAATTGTTGACGACGACAGTCTGGTTCACGCGCTCGTAGTAGTGCGGGCTCCAGCCGCCCCAGTGCGGATGCCACGGCTCACCCGGCCCGAGCGCGAACCACGCGACGCCCGCGGCCGCGACGCCGCCTACCGCGAGGTTGACGCCCCAGTCCGTGCCACCGTCGCCGCCGCCCACGAACGCGACCAACGCCGGCGCATAGACGGGCGGCGCGCTCTCGACGATCGGACCCGGTACCCACGCCCACGAATCGTCGACGTAAGCCCAGCGCCCGTAGTGGTACGGCGCGAAGCCCCAGGGCGCGTCATCGACCCACGTCCAGCCCCACGGCGCCTGCCACACCCAGTGGCCGTCGTGATACGGCGCCCAGCCGGTGGGCACCGAGCTCGGCGTCCAGACTTCGCCGTACTGCGGATCGTTGCGCCACGTGCCGTTGTTGTCGAGGTCCTGGTAGCCCGGGACGTCGCGCGAGACATAGCGCGCCGAGACCGAGCGCTCCTCGGCGGCGTCGCGCGCGAGCGACCACTGGTCGAAGGCGTCCGGCGGCGGCGCCTGGTCGCTCGCTACCTGCTGCAGGTCGGTGCCGGCGAAGCGGATCTGCTGGCCGGCCGTCATCGGCGTCTGACCGTTTTCGCCGTACACGGTCACGCTCCCGCTGCGCACGGTGACGGTCGTGCTGCTGCCGTCGGGCGCCACATCCACGCGATAGTCGCCGGGGCTCGTCACGCCGAGTGCGAGGTTCGGCGTGTCGATTTCATACGAGCTGCCGGACGGCACTTCGCGCACACGCGTCGAGAGCGTGCCTTGCGCGACCTTGAGCTGCGCGGTTTGATCGTCGAGATTGAGGACGTCGAGGCTCGTTTGCGCGCCGAGGCGCACCGCCGTCGAGCCGATGTGCAGTTCCGAGCGTCCATTGGCGTCGTTCCAGAGCTGGTCGCCGGTCGTGAGCGGGCGGTTGAGCTGCGCGTACGACCAGTCGCTCGCGCCGGCCGGCTCGGTGGTCACGGCGCCGGCCATGTAGTCCAGACGCGCGACGCGGCTCGGCGGATCGCCGCCCGTGGCGGCGGGGGCGGTCGCGCCTTCAGGCGGCGCCGCCTGCGCGAAGACCGCGGGTGCGGCGGCGAGGTTCAGCGCCGCGAGCGCGGCCAGCGCAAACAGCGTGCGGCGCGAGGTGCGGCGAAACTCGGTGATCGTAGGTGTGCGCGTCGTCATCATTGTTCTCCTGTCGATGGGATTTGGCGCTTTCATGCCGTAGCGTTTAGCGCCGTCCCATGCAGGGCACTGTATCCGGCGGGCTTGTTTCCATGCTCACGGATTTGTTAAGGCTTATGCACCAGATGTAACAGAACGTGTGACCGCGGGCGAAACGCGCATTTTTGCACGTGAAATCGGCGATCTTGTCGGGTATTTGTCAGCCAATCAGGCGCGCGCACCCAGTGTTTCAGGCGCCGGCGAGCGCGTCGAACTCGCGCTGACCCTTGGGCGTGATGCGCAACACGCGCGGGCGGCTCGTGCGCTCGATCCAGCCGTCGTGCGTCCACGAATCGAGCAGCGCCGCACCGAGTGCGCCGCCCAGGTGCGGCCTGCGCTCGCTCCAGTCGAGGCAGGTGCAGGCGAAGCGCCGCCGCCGCGCGCGCAGTGCCGCCACGTCCACGCCCCAGGCCGCGAGACGCGTCGCGCCCTCGGGCGTGGCTTCGAGCGTGTCGCCGTCGCGCACCAGCAGGCCGCCGTCCACGAGGCGCTCGAACACCTGTACGGCCACTTCGCCGGCCATGTGGTCGTAGCAGGTGCGTGCATGGCGCATCTCGAGCGGCACCGTGCGCGCGGGGCGCGGCGCCGGGCGCTGCGAGGTGACGACGTTGGACACCTGTGCGACGTTCATGAGCGCCTCGATCGCCGCGGCGATCTCGGGCGTGGCGATCCGGTAGTAGCGGTGGCGGCCGCGCACGTCGAGCGCGAGGAGCCCGCCGTCGGTCAGGCGCGCGAGGTGGCCGCTCGCCGCCGACGGCGACAGACCCGCGATCATCGTGAGCTCGCCCGCGGGCCGCGCGCTGCCGTCCATCAGGGCCCAGAGCATGGCGGCGCGGCCGGGATCGGCGAGCAGTGCGGCAACGCGTGCGAGGCCCGGGAAGTGGCTCGATTCGTCGGTCGCGGGGAGGTTCATGGTGGCTCCTTCGTGGGGTGCGATGGCGGCTGACGTCGCCCATACCGTTACTCTAGCGAAATTACGCATTCGACGTTTCAGTCTACGGTGAAGTGTCGATTGCAGCCATTCGATGCTCCGCGATGGGGCCAAAGCATTGGCTGCGGCGGTGCGTACGGCGGCGCGCAGGAGCCCCGCGCTAAAATCGTTTATTCACGCAAATGGCTTCTCCTTTTATGAAACGCTTCCTGGCTCTTGTTGCCGCCGCCGCGCTCGCCGCGTTGTGCACCGCCTGTGCCGGCGGCTCCGCGCCGTCGTCGAGCGGCGCGAGCGGCATCACGATGTACGGCACGATCGACGAGGGCGTCACATTCCACAAGTGAGCGGCCAGGCGTCATCTGGCAGTATTTGATGTCACTTTGACCTGACTGCCAAACGCGCGCGTGCGATGATGCGCAGACATCGTCAGCATCGAGTTCGCCGCCATGCCGTCTCACCCGCCGTCCCATGCCGCCGCACGCCATGTCGTGTTCGCCGTCGCGCCCGAGCTCGTGCTGCTCGACGCCTGTGGCCCCGTCGAGGCGTTCTGGCGTGCCGAGCTGGCGATGCGCGCCGCGAACGGCACCAGCGGCACCGGGCCCTGCGCCTACCGCACGACGCTCGCCTCGGTCGCTGGCGGCGTGCTGCCCACCTTCGCGGGCATGCCCATCGTCACTGAGCGGCTCGACACGCTCGACCCCGCCACGATCGACACGCTGATCGTGCCCGGCGTCCCTGTCTACGACACTGCGGACGACACCAGCGCACTGCAACCCGAACTCGTCGCCTGGATCGCGGCGGCCGCGCCGCACGCGCGCCGCGTCGCGTCGGTCTGCACGGGCGCGTTCTATCTCGCCGCGGCAGGCCTGCTCGACGGCCGCCGCGCCGCCACGCACTGGCGCAACGCCGCCCAGCTCGGGCGGCGCTTTCCCCACGTCGAAGTCGATCCCGAGCCGATTTTTATCCGCGACGAGCGCGACGGCCGCGTGGTGTGGACGTCGGCGGGTGTCACGGCGGGTATCGATCTCGCGCTCGCGCTGATCGAGGAGGACTGCGGCCATGCGGTCGCGATGCAGGCGGCGCGCCGCCTCGTCGTGTTCATGAAGCGGCCCGGCGGCCAGTCGCAGTTCAGCGAGGCGCTCGCGGCTCAGGCCAGCGCGGGTGCGGAGTTCGACGCGCTGCACGGCTGGATGGCCGCCAACCTGCACGGCGAGCTGAGCGTCGAGCGCCTGGCCGAAGAAGCGCGCATGAGCCCGCGCACGTTCGCGCGCCGCTATGTCGATGCGGTGGGGCGCACCCCGGCGCGCACGGTCGCGGCGATGCGCGTGGAGGCCGCCGCGCACGCGCTCGTGCAGTCGCGCCGGCCGCTCAAGCGCATTGCGGCCGACTGCGGTTTCGGTAGCGAGCAGAATCTGCGGCGCGCGTTCGAGAGGTCCTACGGCGTGCTGCCGCTCGATTACCGGGCGCGGTTCGCGGCGAGCTAAAAACGCCGCAGATGGCGTTTCGCAAGCGGCTGCGACCGTCTGTCTTATTGCGCTCGTATAATCGACGCCTCCTTACCCCACCATACGAGCCGCAGTACGCGGCTTTTCGCCATGAGCCAAGCCGAGATGAAGACGCCTACCCAGCCGCTGGACCGTTCGGAAACGACGTTCCGGTTCCTCGCCGAGCCGACTTCGGTGAACTTCGGCGGCAAAGTGCACGGCGGTGCGCTGATGAAGTGGATCGACGAGACGGCCTATGCGTGCGCCGCGGTCTGGTCCGGCCGCTATTGCGTGACGGTGAGCGTGGGCAATATCCGTTTTCGCAGGCCGATTCTCGTCGGCAACATGGTCGAGCTGCGCGCGCGCGTGGTCGCCACGGGCCGCACGTCGATGCATATTCACATCACCGTGCACGCCGGCGACCCGAAGAGCGGCCAGCTGCGCCTCACCACGGACTGCCTGATCGTGTTCGTGGCCGTCGACGAAAACGGCAATCCGATTCCCGTGCCGACCTACGTGCCGGAAACGGACGAGCAGAAGCGCCTCGCGAAGTACGCGCTCGACGTGAAGGAAGCGCTCGACGCGATCGTCGAACTCAAGCCCGAGGAAGTGGCGAAAGGGCAGGTTTGAGCAGGTTTGATACGCAGGCAGGCGGTTGCGGCAGCATGAAAAAGCGGGCGGCGAAGGTGAACTGAACCACGCCGCCCGTTTTGCATTTCAGCCCTGCAAATAACGCTTATATCTTCGCGTTGCCCACCATCTCGCCAGGCTTCACCCACTCGTCGAATTGCTGCTCGGTCACGTGTCCCAGCGCGAGCGCGGCGGCCTTGAGCGTGGTGCCTTCCTTGTGCGCCTTCTTGGCGATCTGCGCGGCCTTGTCGTAGCCGATGTGCGGATTGAGCGCCGTCACGAGCATGAGCGATTCGTTGAGCAGCGTGTCGATGCGCGAGCGGTTCGGTTCGATCCCCACCGCGCAATGATCGTTGAAGCTGAGCGCGCCGTCGGCGAGCATGCGGATGGACTGCAGCACGTTGTGCGCGATCATCGGGCGGAACACGTTCAGCTCGAAGTTGCCGCTCGCGCCGCCCATGTTCACGGCGACGTCGTTGCCGAACACCTGGCAGCAGAGCATCGTCACGGCTTCCGACTGCGTAGGGTTCACCTTGCCCGGCATGATCGAGCTGCCCGGTTCGTTCTCGGGAATCGACAGTTCGCCCAGGCCGCAGCGCGGACCGCTCGCGAGCCAGCGAATGTCGTTGGCGATCTTCATGAGGCTCGCCGCCACGGTCTTGAGCGCGCCGTGCGCGAACACGAGCGCGTCGGCGGCGGCCATCACTTCGAACTTGTTGGGCGCCGTGACGAAGGGTATGCCCGTGAGCTTCGCAATGCTTTCCGCCACCTTGTGCGCGAACTGCGGATGCGCGTTCAGGCCGGTGCCGACGGCCGTGCCGCCCTGCGCGAGCTCGTAGAGATGCGGCAATGACGATTCCACGTGCTTGATGCCGTGATCGAGCTGCGCGACGTAGCCCGAGAACTCCTGGCCGAGCGTAAGCGGCGTGGCGTCCTGCAGGTGCGTGCGGCCGATCTTCACGATGTCGGCAAAGGCCCTGGCCTTCGTGTCGAGCGTATCGCGCAGCGTCTTGAGCGCCGGCAGCAGATGCTTGACGATGCCGTAGGCGGCGGCCACGTGCATCGCGGTCGGGAACACGTCGTTGGACGACTGGCCGCGATTGACGTCGTCGTTCGGATGCACCTTGCGCGCCTCGCCGCGCTCGCCGCCCAGAATCTCGCTGGCGCGGTTCGCGATCACCTCGTTGAGGTTCATGTTGGTTTGCGTGCCGGAGCCCGTTTGCCAGACCGCGAGCGGGAATTCACCCGGATGCTTGCCCGCGATGATCTCGTCGGCGGCCTGCATGATCGCGTGCGCCTTGGTCTCGTCGAGCACGCCTAGCGAAAGATTTACTTCGGCTGCGGCGCGCTTGATTGTCGCGAGCGCGGTGATGAGTTCCGGCGACTGCTTTTCGGTGGAGATGCGGAAGTTCTGCAGCGATCGTTGCGTCTGCGCGCCCCAAAGCTGCTGGGCGGGTACGGCGATCTCGCCGAACGTGTCGCGCTCCATGCGGACGTTTTCGTTGCTTGCGGTCATTTGATACTCCGGTGATTGAGGGGGCGCCTTGTGCTCGCGTGGCTTGCGCGACGGAGGAGGGCGCCGCCTTCGTGACGGGTTCGGATCCGCGTGGTGGCTGGGCTGCGGCGGCGCTGCGCGTCTCGCGCGACAAATGTGACGCAAGCGGCTTCGCGGCTGGCTCGACGGCGGACTGGACGACGTAAGTTAAGCGCTCTACGTTTTGCGCGCCCGATAGCGGCGTGCGCTCAAAGCCGCTTCACAGCTGGCTATCGACCGGCAAGAGCAAGAATAGCCCGGTTAGGACATTTCTGTAGAAACCCGCACCAGGATCGAGGTTGTAGGTGCGGATCATGCCGTTCTCCTCGTCGGTCCAGACGAGCGGCGAGTTGACCGTCGTGCCTTTGAGCAGCGCCAGTTGCGCGGGCGTCGCGAGCGTCACGTGGTAGCTCACCTGGGGCGAGGTCGCACGCTTGAACAGGTCGGCGACTTCATGCGCGATCGTCGGACTCTCGACGGTGAGCGCAAGCTCGGTGTTCAGGCGCGCCGAGCGCGGATCGAGATTGAGCGAGCCGATCACGAGCGTGCTTTCGTCGATCACGTAGGCCTTGGCGTGCAAGCTCGCGCGCGAGCGCGACCCGACCACGCCGAAGCGCCGCTCGTCCGCGTGCTCGCCTTGCTGCGGTTTGAACTCGTAGAGCTCGACGCCGGCCTCGAGCAGCGGTACGCGGTAGGGGCTGTAGCCGGCCTGCACCGCCACGGCGTCGGTGGCGGCGAGCGAATTGGTGAGGATCGCCACGCGCACGCCGTGCGCGGTGAGCGTGCGGATGGTCTGCACGCCCGTGTCGTGCGGCACGAAGTACGGCGAGAACACCAGCACGCTGCTGTGCGCCTGATGGATGCGATCGAGCAGCGCGCGCATGGCGTCGCCCAGCTCGCCTTTCTCGGCGCCCGCGATCTTGCCGGGCGAGTCGGCCACGAACGCCCATTTCGCCCAGACGAGCCCGAGCGTGTTGCCCGTGATCTGCTGCGCGAGCGGCGTGGCGTTGAGCGGCTTCGCGTTGTAAGGTTCGGCGCTCTCGCGCCAGTGGCGGCGCAGGTCGTCGCGTGCGGTGTCCAGATCGTGTGCGTCGAACTTCTGATGATTGAGCACGCGCAAGGGGTAAGAGATCGAGCTATTCCAGTACTCGTCGAAGCTTGCCGAGACGCTTTGCGCGACAGGGCCCGCCGTGAGCACGTCGAGGTCGCGGAAGTCGATCGTCGGGCTTGCGTTGAAATACTCGTCGCCGAGATTGCGGCCGCCGACGATCGCCATTTCGTTGTCGACAATCGTCGCCTTGTTGTGCATGCGGCGCGTGAACTGGTCGACGTTCGTGAAGAAGTTGCGCGTGCGCAGGTACATAGATTCGCTCGTGCTGCCGTATGGATTGAACACGCGGATCTGGATGTTCGGATGGCTGTTGAGCGCGGCCATCAGGCGGTCGATGTCGTGAAAATTCAGGTCGTCGACCAGCATGCGCACGCGTACGCCGCGATCGGCCGCATAGAGCGCCGAGCCGAGCAGCAGCTTGCCGGTAGTGTCCTCGTTGGCGATGTAGTACTGCATGTCGAGCGTTTTCGTCGCCGCGCGTGCGAGCGCGACGCGCATCTGCAGCGAGTCGGTGCCGGTGGCGAGCAGGCGGAAGCCCGATTCATCCGGGTGAGCGGCGACGGGCGCGGCGAGCGCGGCGCCAAGCGGCGTGGAGCTGGCCTGCTGGGCCGGTAGCGCCGCGCTCGTCTCGCGCGGGTAGTCGGTGGCGGGCGGCCGCGTCGCGCAACCGGCGACTAGCGCGAGGCAAACGAGCGCGAAGAAGGCTTGCAGCGAGGCGTAAGGCGCGGTCATGCGCTGCGTAACGGCTTCGGATGGGGCGGGATGCGCGGGCAAGCGGATTCTCCATGGCGGCGCGCCGCGTGATGGTTCGTTTTCGTTGCACGGCTTCACGAAGATTCTACGGGAAGCGGCCCGCCTGGCATGCGGCCGCGGACACGCTGCGTTTGCAATTTCCGGGCCGCATGCCACCGACGTTTCAACGCGGCCGGAAACGTCCTCGGGACTTGTGCCCGGCCACCGCGTTGATCAACCGCGCTCGGGCGACGCGTTCGTAGCGCCTTGCGCAGCGCGCGTGCTGCCGCGCGCCGGCTTGCCTGCCCAGTAGCCGGCGAGCACCGAGCCCGAGAGGTTGTGCCACACCGAGAAGAGCGCGCCCGGCAGGGCGGCGAGCGGCGAGAAGTAGAGCTTGCCGAGCGTCGCGGCGAGGCCCGAGTTCTGCATGCCCACTTCGATGGCCAGCGTGCGGCACACCGACTCGTCGAAGCCGAGCAGGCGGCCGCCCCAGTAGCCGCCGAGCAGGCCGATGCCGTTATGCAGCACCACCCCGAGCGCAACGAGCGGGCCGACCGTGGCGATGCTTGCGTGCGTGCCGCCCACCACGGCGGCGATGATCGCGAGGATCGACACCATGGAGACGAGCGGCAGCACCGGTTCGACGCGGCGCACGAGCGAGCCCGCGAGACGGTTTACGACGAGGCCGATGGCGATCGGCAGGCCGACGATCTGCAGGATGCTCATGAGCATCCCGTGCACGTCGACGACGATCGAGGCGTCGACGTAAAGGCGCGTCAGCAGTGGCGTCGCGAATACGCCGACCAGGGTCGAGAGCGCGCTGATCGTCACCGAAAGCGCGACGTCGCCGCGCGCGAGATAGATCATCACATTGGATGCCGTGCCGCTCGCCACGCTGCCCACGAGCACCATGCCCGCGGTGAGATCGGGCGGCATGTGCAGCACTTTGGCGATCGCCCAGGCGGCGAGCGGCATGACGAGGTAGTGCAGGAAGATGCCCGCCGCGACCGGCGCGGGCCGCGTGAAGACGCGCTGGAAGTCGGCGAACGAGAGCGTGACGCCCATCGCCAGCATGATGATCATCAGGAGCGTCGTGACGTGCGGCGCGATCGGCGCGACGAGGCCCGGATCGAAGTAGGCCAGCAAGGAAACGAGGACGGCCCAGAGCGGGAAGAGTCGGGTAATCGGGGCAAGCATGAAGGGGGGGCCGTGAGTGGGTTCGTTATGCGTCGGCGCACGGCAAGCGGTGCCGGGGTGGCCGGCGGCGCTCGCGGGGCGCGGCTGTCTCCTGTGTCGACTGGAGTTGGCGCTTTAGCGCCTTACTCCAGTCCCATGCAAAGCTCGACTGGAGTTGCCGCTTTAGCTGCCGGCCGGAGTTAGTGCTTCAGCACTGACTCCAGTCCCATGCAAAGCTCGGCGGAACGTGGCGCTTTAGCGCTTGGTCCCGCCCCATGCAGCGCACTGTTCTTGCCCTCGTGGGACGGACGCCGCTTGCGGCGCCAGGCGCGTATTTTAACCGGTCGAGCCGGTGCGGCCCGGCCGGTTAAGTAAACGCTTCAGCCCGCGCGGCTCGCCGTGGCGTGAGCCTGCGAGCGCAGGCTCATCCGGTGAAAGCGCCACGTCATCAGCACGGCGACAGTGGTGAGCCCGGCCGCCAGCCCCCACCAGAGCCCGAGCGCACCGAGGCCGAAGCGAAACGCGAGCGCGTAGCCGAGCGGAAAGCCGATGCCCCAGTAGCCGAGCGTGGCCGCGAGCATCGGCACGCGCGTGTCCTTCAGACCGCGCAGGCAGCCCGAACCCACGGTCTGCGCGCCGTCGACGATCTGGAAGATGGCCGCGACGCCGAGCAGCGTGGCGGCCAGCGAGACCGTGTGCGCGTTGGCCGGGTCGTCGAGATGCAGGTAGAGCCCGACGATCCAGTGCGGTGCCAGCACCATCACGAGCGCCGAGAGCGACATGAAGCCGACGCCGAGTCCGAGCGCGACGAAGCCTGCATGGCGCGCCGCGCGCGGCACACCCGCACCGGACCAGTAGCCCACGCGTACATTGGCGGCCTGACCGATCGCGAGCGGCACCATGAACGTGACGGACGCCACGTTCAGGGCGATCTGGTGCGCCGCGAGCGGCGTCTCGCCGAGCAGGCCCGCGAGCAGGCCGGTGGCGAGAAAGAGCGTCGCCTCGACCGCATAGGTGATCGCAACCGGCCAGCCGATCGTGAAGAGTTCGCCCATCAGCGGTGCCGTCGGCCGGCGCGCGACGACGAAATGCTGGTGCGAAGGCCGCAGGTGCAGCAGCGCCATCAGCACGAACGCGGTGAGCCACACGGTGATGGTCGTCGCCACCGCCGAGCCGAGAAAGCCGAGGCGCGGCAGGCCCCACGCGCCGTGGATCAGCCCGTAGTTGAGAAAGCCGTTGATGAACACGCAGGCAATCGACACCCACAGGAGGCGCCGCGCCGCGCCGATGGCGGGCAGGAACGAGCGCATGAGACCCACGCCGATGAGGCTGGCGGGCGCGCCCCAGCGCAGCACGGCCGTGTATTCGCCGATGTGATGCGCGAGCAGCGTCGGCTCCCCGAGGGCGCGCAGGATCGGCTCGGCGAACGAGAGCAACGCGAACGCCGGCACCGAGAGCAGCAGGGACAGTGCGAAACCGGTCCAGTAGATGTGCGGCACGTGGCTTTCGTTGTCGGCGCCGCGCGCCTGCGCGACGCTCACGCTCACCGAGGTGAGTACGCCTTGCAGCACGGTCACCACCACGAAGAACATGTTGGCGCCGAGGCCGCCTGCGGCGAGCGCGTCGGCGCCGAGCGAGCCGAGCAGGACCGTGTCGGTCACGCTCATCGCCATCTGCGAGAGTTGGGCGATCGCGAGCGGCCCGGCCAGGCGGGCGGTATCGGCGGCATGGCGGCGCAGTGTGGGCGGCGCGGAAACGGCGCGGCGGGAAAGCGTGATTCGAGTCATGAAAAACAAGCGGCGCGAGATAAGCGCGCCGCGTGGCAGGGTTCGTCTGTCAAAACTGAAAGCTTATTGCGAGACAGCAACCTTGTCGATCCAGATGCTCAAATCTGGTGCATGGCTTGGCGCCTGCTGGCAAATTCCGGCGGGGTTCACTCGCTCGCCTTGATGGCAATGCGCGTATCGCCGAGCAGCACGGCCTGGCCCGCGCGGATCTTGCACGTCTTGCGCAGCTCGACTTCGCCGTCCACCTTCACCGCGCCGGAGGCGACGATCTGCTTGGCCGAGCCGCCGCTGTCGGCGAGTCCGGTGATCTTCAGGAGGTTGTGCAGTTCGACGTAGTCGCCGGTCAGCGTGAAATCGAGGTTAGGCATGGCAGATTCAAATTCGAAAGGCGTGCGGCAAGCGCGCGAAGGGTGAGCATCATAAGCGATGGCGGGTTCGCGGCAGTGCCTGTCACCGCAGTCGGGACATCCAGGGGCCAGATGTTATGAATTCGTCAGTAAATGAAACGTTGAGTAACGTCGCGGGACCCCACGGCGATCTTCATACCAAAATGGCTTCACCCGGATCGACAGCGCCGCCCAGGTTTTTCCTACGCGGCTCCATCGAGCGGGGGCGCGATTGCGGCGGGCTTGCCCACCGCAAAAGCGCCTTCGGAACCACTGCAAAGAGGATACGCCATGACCCAGATCGCCAAGCTGCTCACTGCTACCGCCGCTTTTGCCACCGTGACCACTGCCGCCGTATTCGCGCAGGGCGCGTATGCCCAAAACGCGACCCAGGGCGCGACACAGGCCGGCGAAGCCCCAACGATGGCGCCTTCCGGCGCACCGGCCATGGCGCCGGGTGCCGCCCCGGGCCAGATGACCGGCCATGCGCCGAGCCAGGCGCCGGCGGCCGCGGGCATCGCGCAACCCGCGCCCGCGCCGCAGGCCCTGACCGCACCGCAGTCCGCCGACCCGCTGGTGCAAAAGCGCGACGCGAATGCGGCGGCGAATGCCGATTACCGCAGCGCGAAGAAGTCCGCGAACGCCGAGTACAGCGACGCGAAGAAGCAGGCGAAGTCGCAGTACAAGGCGCAGGTGAAGGACGCGAAGATCAACCACAAGGCCGACCGTCAGGCCAACGACTCGGAAATGAAGGATCAGATGAACGGCATGTCGGCCCAGCAGCAGGGCGGCCAGTCGCAGTAACGACCGGCTGATGCCGATGGCGCCCGCGCCGTCTGGGGCGCCGGCCTATACCAGAGCTTGTAAGCGGCGGCGTCCGGCAACGGGCGCCGCCGCTTCGTTTGGTGGCTCCTTGGCGATGATGGCGGCAAAACGCGCCGCGGCGTTGTCGTTAAATCCCGCCAGATCGCCATGGAATCAGGCGCTTGCGGATGCGGGGTGTATGGATATACAGTATGCGTCGCTCCTTCCCGATTCGCCACGTTCATCGTCCCAGCGCCCGCCGTGTCCACCGTTTCCGTTGCCGATTCCTCCGCCTCCGATGCCAGCCAGGCGCGCGCCGAAGCGGCCAATGCCGTTACCGCGTGGCTCGCGAAACTCAACGATGCGCAGCGCGAGGCCGTCGAGCACGGCGGCGAGGCGGGCTATGCGCCGGGTTCGGCGCTGCCGGGCCCGCTGCTCGTGATCGCGGGCGCCGGGTCGGGCAAGACGAATACACTCGCTCATCGCGTCGCGCATCTGATCGCGGGCGGCGCCGACCCGCACCGCATTCTGCTGCTCACGTTCTCGCGGCGCGCCGCGCAGGAAATGACGCGGCGCGTGGCGCGCATCGCCGCCAGCGCCCCCGGCGCGGCCGCCGTGCTTGCGCAGGGGCTCACCTGGGCGGGGACCTTTCACGGCGTGGGCGCGCGCTTGTTGCGCGAGTACGCGGATCACATCGGCCTGTCGCCGGCGTTCACGATCAACGACCGCGAGGATTCCGCGGATCTCATGAATCTGGTGCGCCACGAACTGGGTTTCTCGGCGAAGGAAAAGCGCTTCCCCTCGAAATCGACTTGCCTTGCGATCTATTCGCGCGCGGTCAACACGGGCGATTCGCTCGCGAACGTCCTCAACCGTTCGTTCTCGTGGTGCCTCGAGTGGGAGTCGCAGCTACGCGCGCTGTTCGCGTCGTACGTGGACGCCAAGCAGAAGCAGAACGTCCTCGACTACGACGACCTGCTGCTCTACTGGGCGCACATGGCCGCGGAGCCGGCCATTGCCGCCGATCTCGCGGGCCGCTTCGACCATATCCTCGTCGACGAATACCAGGACACCAACCGCCTGCAGGCCTCGATCCTGCTCGCGCTCAAGCCCAATGGCCGCGGCCTCACCGTGGTCGGCGACGACGCCCAGGCAATCTATTCGTTTCGCGGCGCGACCGTGCGCAACATTCTCGACTTCCCGGCGCAGTTCGACCCGCCCGCGCGTCAGGTGACGCTCGAGCGCAACTACCGTTCGACGGCGCCGATCCTCGCCGCCTCGAACGCCGTGATCGACGCCGCCGCCGAGCGCTTCACCAAGAACCTGTGGACCGAGCGCCCCTCGCAGCAGCGCCCGCGCCTCGTCACCGTGGCCGACGAGGCAACCCAGGCGCGCTACGTCGTCGAGCAGGTTCTCGAGGCGCGTGAAGCGGGCATGAAACTCAAACAGCAGGCCGTGCTGTTTCGCGCGGCGCACCACAGCGCGACGCTCGAAATCGAACTGGCGCGGCGCAATATCCCGTTCGTGAAGTTCGGCGGACTGCGTTTTCTCGACGCCGCACACGTGAAAGACGTGCTGGCGGTGCTGCGCTGGGCCGAGAATCCGCTCGACCGTGTGGCGGGGTTTCGCGTGACGCAATTGCTGCCGGGCGTCGGGCCCGCCAACGCCGCGCGCCTGCTCGACCAGGTGGCCGCGTGCACGGGCGCGTATCGCGCCGCCGAGGCGCTCGCGGCTTTCGCGCCGCCGCCGCGCGCGGCCGAGGACTGGCCCGCGTTTGCGTCGCTCATCGACAGCCTCTCGATGCGCTCGACGCCGTGGCCCGCCGAATTCGAGCGCGTGCGGCGCTGGTACGAGCCGCATCTCGAGCGCAATCACGAAGACGCCCAGGTGCGTCTCGCCGACTTGCTGCAGATGGAGAGCATTGCGAGCACCTACGCCTCGCGCGAGCGTTTTCTCACCGAACTCACGCTCGATCCGCCGGACGCGACGAGCGCCGAATCCGCCGATCCGCTGCTCGACGAGGACTATCTGATCCTCTCGACGATCCATTCGGCGAAAGGTCAGGAGTGGCGCAACGTGTTCGTGCTCAACGGCGTGGACGGCTGCATTCCTTCCGATCTCGGCGCGGGCAGCGACGAGGAGCTGGAGGAGGAGCGGCGGCTGCTCTATGTCGCGATGACGCGCGCGAAGGAGGATCTGCACATCGTCGTGCCGCAGCGCTTTTATGTGCACAACCAGGTGGCGTCGGGCGACCGGCACGTGTGGGCCTCGCGCACGCGCTTCATCGCCACGCCCATGCTGCCGCTGTTCGAATCCCGCGCGTGGCCGCCCGCGCCCGTGGCGAGCGCGCCGAGCGCGGCGGGACTCGCCGCTGCCGCGCAGGCGAAGGTCGAGATCGCCGCGAAGCTCAGGAAGATGTGGGATTAGGGGCGCGCGCCGTTTTCAGGCGGCGCGCCATTGCTTAGCGCCGTTGCTCGCGCGCGGTGCTGCGCTGCGGCGGCATGAAGAAGTTGCGCATCCACGCGGCAAGGCGCGTGAACACGTCGTCGGGTTCCTCGACGAAAATCTCGGGCTTGAGCAGGCGCAGATACTCCATGATCTGTTGCGCTTCCTGCTTCTGGAAGACGCCGTGCGTGACGCCGAGCCTCAGCAGCCCGCGCAGTTCGCCCAGACGCTCGCGCGCCGCGCTGCCGCTAGCCTGTTCACAGCCGATCTTCGCTTCGTACACACGCTGACGCAGCGACTCGGTGAGGCGCCACGCGGGCGTCTGCATCGACTCTTCGAGCGCCTGGATATCCTGCACGCCCGACTTGATCTGCGCGGCCAGCGGATCGACCAGCGTGTCGTCGCCCTGGGCTTCGCTCACGATGGCCGCCGCCCAGTCGCGGCACTGCTTCGAGAGTTCGTCGGGCGTCCACTCGGGCCGCGACGCGAAGCCGAAACCGAATTCGCCGGCCTGACGCATCAGGATCGAGACGACCTCGGGGAATTCCTTGTCGAGCGTGCGCTTGGCCCACGCGTACTGGCCGCCTTGCAGGAGCCGCTGCACGGCGTGCTCCGTGAGCGGCGTCATGTTGTCGAGCAGCTTCGCGCGCAGGTAATCCTCGAATTCCGGCGTGGCGAACTGCGGGTCGAGTTTGAGCGAGACGCGCAGGAACGCGTCGAAATCCTTGCGCAGCGACGCAAGCGTTTCGTCCTTCAGGTTGAGGGTGATATGCCCCATTGTGGTTGCCCCGGTGTAATCCTTATCGCTTCTCGCGTGCTCTCGCCGTTCGAGCAGTGGCCTGCCAAAGCAGGCCTTGTCGGGTTTAACGGCGCTCCGGGGTGAAACTTGAGCGTAAGGGGCGAGAGGCGGCTCTAGCGCAGGACGACGCCTTGCCAGAGGAAGAACACGCCGAGCCCGACCGCGATGGTGAGGAGCGGGCGCTTCGTGAGCGCGCTGACGACGATCGCCGCGAGCGCGCCGACGAGCTGCGGGTTGCGCCAGGTCAGCTCGGCGCCCTGTCCGTGGGGCGACACCGCCATCGGCACGATGATCGCCGTGAGCACGGTGACGGGCACGAAGCCGAGCGCGGTGCGCACGAGCGGTGGGAACACGAGCCGGTCGCCGAGCACGAACACCGCGGTGCGAATGACCAGGGTGATGAGGGCCATGCCGAGAATCAGGACGACGTAGTTCATTGCCCGGCTCCTGCGGTGCGCTGGACGTTGGGGGACTTGCGGGGGGACTCGCTGGCGGCGCGGGCGCCGCGCGAGGAACCCGGGCGCGAGAGCACGACACCCACGACCACGCCGGCGAGCACGGCGCCGAGCAGCCCGAGCTTGTACGGCCAGCCCTGCCAGAAAAAGGCGAGCGCGCCCGCAGTCGCGGCGGCGGCGAGGTAGCGCAAGGCAACGAGCTGCGGCACGACGATGGCGATGAAGGTCGCGACCATGGCGAAGTCGAGGCCGAGCGACTGCAGCCCCGGGAACGCCGCGCCGAACAGCAGGCCGGCCGCGGTCCAGAGCTGCCAGTTCAGGTACATCGAGAGCCCCGAACCGAGGAAATGCCACGGCGAAACGTCGTCGCCGGGCGGATGGCGGCGGAAATGCGTCCACGCGACAGCGAAGACCTCGTCGGTGAGCAGGCCGCCGAGCACGAGACGCCAGCGCAGCGGCAGGTGCGAGACATAAGGCGCGAGCGTCGCGCTGTAGAGCACGTGCCGCAGGTTCACGATGAACGTGGTGGCGAGAATCACCGCGAAGCTCGCGTGCGAGGCGATCAGCCCGAGCGCGATGAACTGCGCGGAGCCTGCGAACACGGCGAGCGACATGAACTGGCCGTGCCAGAGCGAAAGCGGGCCCGAGGTGACGAGCGTGCCGAAGATCACGCCGAAGGGCGCGGCGCCGATCATCATGGGGATCGTGTCGCGCGCGCCGGCGATGAATTCGGCAAGGCGGTTGGGATGCGTGGTCAAGCTGTCCTCCTGATACAAGGGGACAGCATAGCGGGTGGCCTTACGCGTGGCTTGTACGTTCTTGCGGCGGAACGCGGGCTCGCGCGTTCAGGACGATTGCCAGCGCCCCGGCGGCACGCCGAACATGCGCCGAAAGTGCCGCGTGAAATGGCTCTGGTCGGTGAAACCGCTCGCCGCCGCGACTTCGGCGACCGTGGCGCCGTCGCGCAGCGGGGCGAGGGCGCGTTGCAGGCGCAGCTGGGTGCGCCAGGCGTGCGGCGGCAGTCCGGTCGCCTGCGTGAAGAGCCGCGTGGCGTGAAACGGCGAGAGGCCGACCGCCTGGGCGAGATCGGCCACGCGCAGCGGCGTGGCGAGATCGGCGGCGAGGAGCGCCTTCATCGTTTCCACGCGCGGATCGTTCGGACCGTGCCTGAGCGCCGCCTCGCGCGTGCGGCCGTAGCGCGTGAGCAGCGTCGAGAGCGCGTCGAGCAGCGAGCCTTCCACGGCGAGCAGATCGGCACACGGCGTCGAAGGCGGTGCGGCATGCGGTGTGCCGGAAGGCGCGGGGAGCGCCGTCACGCCAGCCAAACTGGCGCTCGTGGCGGATTCCGGCACGGCCGCGGCGCGCCGCCAGTCGGCGTCGGCTTCCAGCAGCCGGTGAGCGCGCGAGAGCCGATGCGCGAGATCGAGATCGTGGATCACCTCGGCGTCGAACCACGGCAGCGGCTGCGTGCGCCCGGCGATTTCGCCGGCGAGCTCGTGCAGGAAGTCGATCGGCACGTACATCACCCGATAGCTCCAGCCTTCTTCGACGGCGCGCGAACCCGTGTGCAGCTCACCCGGATTGATCACCGGTACGCTGCCCGTCGCGGCGACATGCTGCGTGCCGCGATAGCGAAAGCATTCCGCGCCGCCCTCGATCACGGGGATCGTGTAGGCCTCGTGCCAGTGCGGCGCGAACGTATGTTCGTTGTATTCGGCCGTGACGAGATCCGCGCCGGGCAGAAGCGGCGTGCGCCAGTAGCGGGCGGAGTCTCGAAAACGGGAATCGGTCATGGTGGAGGATCCTGCACGAATCCCCAGTTTAGCGCAGCGGAATCGTCGTGCCCGCGGGCACCGGCACGGCCGTGACACTGTTCTTGGCGCTGCCGCTCACCACGCGGTCGCTGTAGGTCAGATACACGAGCGCGTTGCGCTTCGCGTCGACCACGCGCACGACGTGCAACGTCTTGAAGAGGAGCGACATGCGCTCGTTGAAGACGTCGGCCTGCTGTTTGAGCGGGCCAGCGAACGAGATCGGCCCGACCTGCCGGCACGCGATCGACGCCTCCGTCGGATCTTCCGCAATGCCGAGCGTGCCCTTCACGCCGCCCGTGCGTGCGCGCGAGACATAGCAGGTAATGCCTGGCACCTGCGGATCGTCGTAGGCCTCGACCACGACCTTGTCCGAGCCGGTTACGCGGAAGTTGGTGTTCACGCTGCCGATCTGCTCGGCGTGGGCGGCGGCGCAGGCGACGAGGCTCGCGCAGGCGAGCAGCGGGCGCGCGAGGCGAGCGGCAAGGCGGGTGGATTTCATGCGGATTCCCGAAGATGACGAAGCGACATTATCGGGGAGGGCGGGGTGCGCCACGCGCGCACCAAAAGAAAAAGGGGTTGCGTGCAAACACGCAACCCCTCGATATCTTGGCTCCCCGACCTGGGCTCGAACCAGGGACCTACGGATTAACAGTCCGGCGCTCTACCGACTGAGCTATCGGGGAACAGCAGTACAGCTACAACGCTTTACGTCATAAAAAAACCCGTTGTGCGTTGTGATCAACACGAACGGGCTTTTGCGAATCTTGGCTCCCCGACCTGGGCTCGAACCAGGGACCTACGGATTAACAGTCCGGCGCTCTACCGACTGAGCTATCGGGGATCAACAAAAGCAGAGAACGAGATTCTATGGGGTCTGGCTGGGCCTGTCAATACCCTGTCGCGATCTGTTTAGGGCAATCCGCTGCGCGAGGGACTGTCCACACAGGTGACGGGGCGACACCCCGAACAAGCGATCAGCGCGCGATTAGCGTGCGAGCAGCGCGAGCTTGTCCTTCACGTCCTTGAATTCGTCGGCTTCCGGCAGCGGGGCCTTGGTCTTGGTGATGCTCGGCCAGCCCTTCGCGAGGTCGGCGTTCAGCTCGATGAACGATTGCTGGTCGCCAGGCACGTCTTCCTCGGCGTAAATGGCGTTCACCGGGCACTCGGCAACGCATACGGCGCAGTCGATGCACTCGTCCGGGTCGATCGCGAGGAAGTTGGGACCTTCGCGAAAGCAGTCCACCGGGCACACATCGACGCAGTCGGTATAGCGGCACTTGATGCAGCTCTCGGTCACAACGTGAGTCATTCAGGCAGCTCCTGCAAGCTTTTTGTATCGGGGGATGGCGGTTCGCCAAAAGCGGTATTGTAACTGATGAGGAATTACCCCAACCACAGGCCCGCGACCGTCCTTAGATCGTTTCGTGATTAGTTTATATGCCACGGTGATCCGCAACGTTTTACCCCTTGCGCGCGAGGGGGCGTGCCGGCGGGCACGCGGCGCGCGCAGGCATTCGGGTAACATGGACGCACCGCTGGCGCCTGCAGCCCGGAACCGCTGCGGGGCATCTGCCCGGCAGCGTATCCGGTTCCCGCTTCGCGGGCGCTATCCGATTGCAGTCCGGCTGG
This sequence comes from Paraburkholderia sp. CNPSo 3076, assembly GCF_026343935.1. Lineage (NCBI taxonomy): Bacteria > Pseudomonadati > Pseudomonadota > Betaproteobacteria > Burkholderiales > Burkholderiaceae > Paraburkholderia > Paraburkholderia sp. CNPSo 3076. Next base: position 51,229 of record NZ_JAPMAL010000029.1, read on the forward strand.
CCCATCATGATCATTACTTCGCTGCTCGATACCGATCTCTACAAATTCACCATGATGCAGGTGGTGCTGCATCATTTCCCCGCGGCCAATGTGGAATATCGTTTCCGCTGCCGCACGCCGAACGTCGATCTTGTGCCCTACGTCGACGAGATCCGCAGCGAGATCCAGAAGCTGTGCAGGCTGCGTTTCGCCGAGACCGAGCTCGACTACCTGCGCAAGATGCGCTTCATCAAGAGCGACTTCATCGACTTTCTCGCGCTCTTTCACCTCAACGAAAAATACATCTCGGTCACGCCGTCGCCCAAGGCCAACGGCGAGATCGACATCGAGATCAAGGGGCCGTGGCTGCACACGATCCTCTTCGAGATCCCGGTGCTCGCCATCGTCAACGAGGTGTATTTCCGCAACACGCAGCATCATCCGCAGTACGAGGAGGGGCGCGAGCGCCTGCGCCACAAGATCGAGCTGCTCGGCGCGAAGCCCGAATTCGCCGACTGCAAGATCGCCGATTACGGCACGCGCCGCCGCTTCTCGAAGCGCTGGCACGAGGAGGTGATCCTCACGCTCAAGGACGATCTCGGCGAGCAGTTCACCGGCACGAGCAACGTCTACTACGCGATGAAGCACAACCTCACGCCGCTCGGCACAATGGCGCACGAGTATCTGCAGGCGTGCCAGGCGCTCGGGCCGCGTCTGCGCGACTCACAGATCTTCGGCTTCGAGATGTGGGCGAAGGAGTACCGCGGCGACCTGGGTATTGCGCTCTCGGACGTCTACGGCATGCGGGCCTTTCTGCGCGACTTCGACATGTACTTCTGCAAGCTCTTCGACGGCGCACGGCACGACTCGGGCGATCCGTTCGAGTGGGGCGAGCGCCTGCTCAAGCACTACGAGGACAACCGCTGCGATCCCCGCACGAAGACGATGATCTTCTCGGACGCGCTCGACATTCCCAAGGTGCTGCGCCTGTACGAGCGTTTCGGCGAGCGCTGCCGCCTCGCGTTCGGCGTGGGCACGAACCTCACCAACGACCTCGGCTACCAGCCGCTGCAGATCGTCATCAAGATGGTCCGCTGCAATGGTCAGCCCGTTGCCAAGCTCTCCGATTCGCCGGGCAAGAACATGTGCGACGACAAGGCGTATCTCGCCTATCTGCGCCAGGTGTTCGGTATCGAGCAGCCCGTGGAAGAAGAGTGCGCGGGCAAATAAGCGGCTGAAAAACGCACCCCCGCGACCCGCAGATCGCAGGCGACGCCCCGGTATAATCGGCGCGTCGCTTTTCTTCATCTGACGAGGACGTTCATGGACACGACGGCCGCCCGCCGCAGCATACTCGCGCGCATTCGCGCGGCGCAGGGACGCGAGGCTACGCCCGCGCCGCAAGAGCGGGAAGCCGTGGCCGACTACCTCGCGCGTCATCCCGAAGGTCCGCGGCCGCCGCTGGAAGGCGATCTCGTCGCGCGCTTCGTTGGCGAGGCGCGCAAGATGTCGAGCACGGTCGACGAAGTCCAGCAGCTCGCTGACGCGCCCGCCGCCGCGCAACGCTATCTCGCGGAGCGCAGCCTGCCGATGCAGGCCGTCGCGTGGCAGACGCTCGAAACATTCGACTGGGCCGGCGCGGGTCTCGCCGTTCAGTTCCGCAAGCCCGAAGATCGCGATCTCGTCGGCCTCACCGGCTGCTTCTGCGCCACGGCCGAAACCGGCACGTTGGTCCTGCTCTCCAGCCCCCAGACGTGGGCCTCGGGCGCGCTGCTGCCCGAAACGCACATCGCCGTCGTGCCCGCTTCGCGCATCGTCGCGGGCCACGAAGACGCCTTCGCGCTCATGCGCGCCGAACGCGGAGAGCTGCCGCGTGCGGTCAACTTCGTATCGGGGCCTTCGCGCACCGGCGACATCGAGCAGACCATCGTCCTTGGCGCACACGGGCCGTATCGCGTGCATGTGATCGTCGTACATGGCGCGTAAGCGCAACACGGCGAGCCCTTGTGCGGGGACGCTCTTCGCCGCGCTGACGCTCTTCAGCACGAACGCCCACGCGGCGGCCTTGGACAGCGCATCGCTCAGCGCCGCCTGGGCGCTGCCGTTCGCCGGCATGCTGCTGTCGATCGCGTTCTTCCCGATGTTCGCGGCCACGTTCTGGCATCACCACTTCGGCAAGATTTCGGCGGGATGGGCGCTCGCGTTCCTGCTGCCGTTCGCGGCCACGCATGGTGTCGGCGTGACGTATCCGCTTTTCGTGCACGCCGTCGTCGACGAATATCTGCCCTTCATCGTGTTGCTCGGCGCGCTCTATACGATTGCGGGCGGCATCTGCGTGTACGGGAATCTGCGCGGTTCGCCGCGCATGAACACGGCAATTCTCGCGCTCGGCACCGTGCTCGCGAGCGTGATGGGCACGACGGGTGCGGCGATGCTGTTGATCCGCCCGCTCCTGCGCGCGAACGACAACCGCCGGCACAACGTGCACGTGGTCGTGTTCTTCATCTTTCTCGTCGCGAACGCGGGCGGCCTGCTCACGCCGCTCGGCGATCCGCCGCTGTTCCTCGGCTTTCTCAACGGCGTTGGATTCTTCTGGACTGCGCAGCATCTCGCGTTGCCGATGCTGTTCGTGTGCGGCGTGCTGCTCGCGGTGTTCTACGCGCTCGACAGCTGGTACTTCCTCCGCGCCGGGGAAGCGCGCGCCGCTTCGCTCGACCCGACGCCGGACACAGACGCGCTCTCCATCGGCGGTAAGACAAATTTCGTGCTGCTCGCCCTGCTCATCGCGCTCGTGCTGATGAGCGGCGTGTGGCGTCCGGGTATCGTTTTCGAGGTCGCGGGCGCGCACCTGCAGTTGCAGAACCTCCTGCGCGATGGGGGACTCGTTGCGCTCGCACTCATTTCGCTCGCGTTCACGTCGAAAACGGCGCGCGCCGACAACGGTTTCGAGTGGGCGCCGATCGTCGAGGTGGCCAAGCTGTTCGCGGGCATTTTCGTGACGATCACGCCGGTCATCGCGATGCTGCGCGCGGGCGAGGCGGGCGCGTTCGCCGCACTGATCCGCTTCGTGAACGACGCACCGGGCCGCCCGAACGAAGCGATGTACTTCTGGGCGACGGGTCTCCTCTCGTCGTTTCTCGACAACGCGCCCACCTACCTCGTGTTCTTCAATCTCGCAGGCGGCGACGCCAACGCGCTCATGTCCGGCGGCGCGAAAACGCTCGCCGCGATCTCGGCGGGCGCGGTGTGGATGGGCGCGCTCACCTATATCGGCAACGCGCCGAACTTCATGGTGAAGGCGATCGCGCAGTCGCGCGGCGTGCGCATGCCGGGCTTCTTCGGCTATCTTGGCTGGTCGGGCGTGCTGCTCGCGCCGGTCTTTCTCGCGGCCACCTGGCTCTTTTTCGTCTAGCCGCAAGCCGCTTGCGAGCCGGCCTGCAAAAAGCGCGCAAGACTTCCCTGAGCGCCCCGTCGCGCGCAACAATGACGGACATCGACTGAAGTGTGGAGAGCAACGATGCAAAAGATTCTCGTGGCGCGCCCGATCTTTCCCGACGTGATCGACCGGCTGAAGCAGTATTTCGAGGTGGACTGGAACAACGGCGAGGCGCTTTCGCCCGAGGCACTGCACCAGCGTCTCGCCGACAAGGACGGCGCGCTCACCGCGGGCGACCCGATCGGCGCCGCAACGCTCGCCGCGGCGCCGCGCCTGCGCGTGGTGTCGAACATGGCCGTGGGCTACAACAACTTCGACATGGCCGCCTTCAACGCAGCCAATGTGCTCGGCACCAACACCCCCGACGTGCTCAACGAAACCACGGCCGACTTCGGCTGGGCGCTGATGATGGCGGCCGCGCGCCGCGTGACGGAATCGGAGCACTTCCTGCGCGCGGGCAAGTGGGACAAGTGGTCGTTCGACGCGTTTCTCGGCTCGGACATTCATGGCGCCACGCTCGGTGTGATCGGCATGGGCCGTATCGGCCAGGCGCTTGCGCGCCGTGCGCGCGGCTTCAACATGCGCGTGGTGTATCACAACCGTTCGCGCGTCGCGCCTGAGATCGAGCGCGAGCTGAACGCGGACTATCTGTCGAAGGAAGACCTGCTCAGGCAGGCCGACCACGTCGTGCTCGTGCTGCCGTACACGGCGCAAAACCATCACACGATCGGCGCAGCGGAACTCGCGCTGATGAAACCCACGGCCACGCTCACCAACATCGCGCGCGGCGGCATCGTCGACGACGCGGCGCTCGCGCACGCGCTGCGCACGCGCCAGATCGCGGCGGCGGGCCTCGACGTGTTCGAGGGCGAGCCGCGCGTGCATCCGGCGTTGCTCGAAGTGGAGAACGTCGTGCTCACGCCGCACATCGCGAGTGCGAGCGGAGCCACGCGCCGCGCCATGGCGGACCTCGCCGCCGATAACCTCATCGCCGCGCTCGGCGAGGGTCCGCGCGCCGGGCAGCCGCCCAATCCGATCAACCCCGCCGTGTTGGGGCAAGCGCGCACATGAGTCCGCTCGCAGTCATGTCGCTGGCGATCGTTGCGCTGGCGATCGCATTTGTCGTGACGCTCGTGGCGTTGCTGCGCGCGCGTCAAGGCCATGGCGACGGCGACGCCGAGGCCACGCTCGACGTGCTCGATCAACTGAGCGACCGCCTCGCCGCCTCGACCGACACGCAGGCGCGCGCGGCCGAGCGCATCGAGCGCGAGCTGCGCAACGAGATTGCGCGCACGGCGCAGAGCTCGCGCAGCGAATTCGGCGGCGGCTTCGCGCAGGTGCAGCAGGCGCTTGCGGCGCAGCTCGGCAGCATCGCGACCGTGCAGAACAGTCAGATCGACGGTTTCGCGCAGCAGCTCGCCAAACTCACGGCGGCCAATACGCAGCAGCTCGACGCCGTGCGCCAGAGCCTGCAACAGCAGGCCCAGCAGGCGCGCGACGAGCAGGGCGCCGCGCTGCGCCACTTCGGCGCGTTGCTCACGCAGCAGCTCGGGCAACTCACAGAAGTCAACGACCGGCGCTTCGCCGAAGTGCGCGCGACGCTCGAACAGCGCTTGAAGGACATCGAAGCGAACAACGCGGCGAAGCTCGAGGAAATGCGCCGCACGGTCGACGAGAAGCTGCACGCCACGCTCGAACAGCGCCTTGGCGAATCGTTCAAGCTCGTTTCCGACCGGCTGGAGCAGGTGCATCGCGGGCTTGGCGAGATGCAGACGCTGGCCGCAGGCGTGGGCGATCTGAAGAAGGTGCTCACCAATGTGAAAACGCGCGGCACCTGGGGCGAAGTGCAGCTCGAAGCGCTGCTTGAGCAGATGCTCACGCCCGACCAGTACGCGAAGAACGTCGCGACGGTGCCGAGGAGCACGGAGCGCGTGGAATTCGCGATTCGCCTGCCAGGACGCGGCGTGGGGGGCGCGGAGCAAGGCGAGCCGGTCTGGCTGCCGATCGACGCCAAATTCCCGCGCGAAGACTACGAGCGTCTCATCGATGCGCAGGAGCGCGCGGACGCGCTCGCGATAGAGGAGGCCGGGCGCGCGCTCGAACTGCGCATCCGCGCCGAGGCGCGCACCATCGCCGAGAAGTACGTCGCGCCGCCGCACACGACCGATTTCGCGCTGCTGTTCCTGCCGACCGAAGGCCTTTACGCCGAAATCCTGCGCCGCCCGGGCTTGACCGATGTCCTGCAGCGCGATTACCGCGTGAGCGTGGCAGGTCCGACCACGCTCACGGCGCTCCTCAACAGCCTGCAGATGGGCTTCCGCACGCTCGCGATCGAGCGCCGCTCGAGCGAGGTATGGCAGGTGCTGGGCGCGGTGAAGACGGAGTTCGGCAAGTTCGGTGACGTGCTCGCGCGCACGAAGTCGCAGCTCGAAACGGTCACGCGTTCGATCGAAGCGGCGGAGGTGCGCACGCGTGCGATGAACCGCAAGCTGCGCGACGTCGAGGCGTTGCCGGGCGAGGCCGCCGCGAATCTCCTCGGCGACGCGGTGCGTAACGGTAACGGCGACGCAGAAAGCGAAGCGGGCTTCGGCGACGAGTGACCGCAACCTGCGCGCCAAAAGCAAACGGGCCGCCTGATCCAGGCGGCCCGTTTGTATTCGGGCATGTGGGGTGCGTTGGCTTACCCGATCATCGTTTCACCGGGCGCGGCGAGCTTTTCGAGCGCATCGCCGGTCATGCGCACGACGCGCCAGTCGGGCAGAACGGTCGCGCCGAGCTTTTCATAGAAGCCGATGGCCGGCGTGTTCCAGTCGAGCACGGTCCACTCGAAGCGGGCGCAGCCGCGTTCGACGGCGATCGCCGCGAGCGCGCGCAGCATCGTCGTGCCGAGGCCGGTGCCGCGCTGCGACGGCTGCACGTAGAGGTCTTCGAGATACAGGCCGCGGCGGCTCAGGAACGTCGAGTAGTTGTGGAAGAAGAGCGCGTAGCCGACGATGCGGCCGGCGTCTTCCGCCACCAGCGCTTCGGCGGCGGGGCGCGTGCCGAACAGGGCGTCGGCGAGGCCATCGGCCGTGCCCGTGAAAAGATGCGTGAGCTTTTCGAACTCCGCGAGCTCGTACATCAGCGCGTGCATCGCGCCGACGTCGGCGGCCGTGGCGGCGCGGATCGTCGCGGCCATCAGGCTTCCTCGGGCACGTCGGAGAGATGGATCTCGATGCCGCCGAAGCGCGAGGCCACCCAGTTGTAGGCGTGGCAGGCGATCCACAGCAGGATGAAGCCGACGATCGCGTTGAGCAGCAGCGCGCTGAAGATGGTCGAAAGTTCGACCGCGCCATAGCGCACGAACGCCACGAGCACGCCAAGCAGCACGATCGGCACGCTGAAGGTCAGGTACACGAGGATGAGCGCCTTGGCGGTCTGGCCCGCAGCGATGAACGAGATCTGTTTTTTCATAGTAGTCGGTCCGTTATGCAGGTGTGGACGTGTGGTTAGATTTGATGGCCTCTGAGGCGCCGCCGCGCTAGACGAGTCCATCGAACAGCATGATGTCGACGGCGTCGCCGGCATCGAGATCGCCGGCCTCATGGGCGAGCACGATGAAGCAGTTCGCCTCGCTCATCGTGCTGAGTGCGCCCGAGCTTTGCGAGCCGGTCGGCGCGACGCGCCACTGGCCGCTGGCGTCGCGGCGCGCGAGGCCGCGCTGGAATTCGGTGCGGCCCGCGCGCTTTTTGATCGGCTGATCGCTCAGTGCCGGCACGAGCGGTACGGGCTGCGCTTGCGCGCCCGCCATCGCCATGAGCGCGGGGCGCACGATCTGGTAGAACGAGACCATCGTCGCGACCGGGTTGCCGGGCAGCCCGAACAGGAGCGCCGCGCGGCCCGCGCCGGGGCGTCCGCCCGACCAGATGCGGCCGAACGCGAGCGGGCGGCCGGGGCGCATGGCGAGGCCCCAGAACGAGACGTCGCCGAGCGTTTGCAGCTGCGTGCGCGTGAAATCGGCTTCGCCGACCGAGACGCCGCCGGAGGTTAGCACGACATCGGCGGTTTCAGCAGCGAGTTTCAGTGTGGCGGCGAGCGCCGCGGGGTCGTCCCGCACGACGCCGAGGTCGATCGCTTCGACGTTCAGGCGCTGCAGCATCGCGCCGAGCGCGTAGCGGTTGCTGTCATAGATGCAGCCCGGCTCGAGCGGCTCGCCCGGCGAGCGCAGTTCGTCGCCGGTCGAGAAGTAGGCTACGCGCAGGCGCTGCTTCACGTGCGCCTCGACGAGGCCGAGCGAGGCCAGCAAGCCAATGTCGGACGCGCGCAGCACGCGGCCGGCCGCGAGCGCCACGCCGCCGCGCGCGAGATCCTCGCCCTTGCGGCGGGCGTTCGCGCCGCGCTTGACGGCGTTCGCTTCGAAAGCGATGACTTCGCCCTGCGCCGACACATGCTCTTGCGGCACGACGGTGTCGCAGCCCGTGGGCATCGGCGCGCCGGTCATGATGCGCACGCACGCAGCGGCGGCAACTTCGCCCGGGTAGGCGTGACCGGCGAAGGCCTTGCCGCACACGGCGAGCGAGAGGGTGCCGGAGGCATCGGCCAGCGCCGCGCCGTCGAACGCGTAGCCGTCCATTGCGGCGTTGTTGTGCGCGGGGACATCGATGGGCGAAATCACGTCTTCGGCCAGCACACGCGCAAGCGCCTCACGCAGCGGCACGTGTTCGCTCGCCGCAAGAGGCGTCGCCCACTGCAGCACGATGGCCTGCGCGGCGCTGACGGGCAAAGCTTGCGGATCGTACTGGCTGATGCACCCGGCGTTGCCGGAGGGATGGTTAAGCGTGGTCATCGAGTGAGGAAGCGTCGCATCCGCACGGCGTGTGCGGCGATCGTCCAGGCGGGCGTGCCGGCCGTGTGCCGGGGACGGCGGCTGGCCGCGCGCCGCCCGATTGCAATTCAGGCGCGTTCGAGTTCGGCCAGTTCCTGTAAGGAATTGATATTGTAAAACGCACGTTCATCGGCAAAGGCGACTTCGGCGGCCGTGTGGCGCGCGTACCACGCACGCACCTTGCGCTCGCCGGCGGCGAGGTAGGCGGCGAGGTCGTCGGCCAGCGAGGTGCGCACGAGCGCGAATACAGGGTGCAGCGAGACCTCGCCTTCGGCATTCGTCGTGGTCGCCGTCACGATGTCGGCGCGCTCCGAGAGCGCGGCATGGCCCAGGCGCTCGGCGAGATCGGCTGGCAGCCAGGGCGAGTCGCAGGGCGCAGTGAGGAGCCATTCGGTTTGCGCCGCGCGCAATCCGGCGAGGAGCCCCGCAAGCGGGCCGGGGAAGTCGGGCAGCGTATCGGCGAGCACGCTAGCTCGCCATGGTGCGCCGAGTGCCGCATAAGCATCGCCGTTGCGGTTCGCGCTGATCGAGAGGGCGCCGACCTGCGACGCGAGGCGTGCGAGCACGTGCGCCGCGAGCGGTTTGCCGTGCAACATCTGCAAGCCCTTGTCCGCGCCGCCCATGCGCTGGCCGCGGCCGCCCGCGAGCACGAGGCCCGTGATCGATGCGGAGGAAATGGCGTTGGCGCTCATCGGCGTCATGGGCTGCTCAGCCGCCGATATAGGACATTTCGATGCGGCGCTCGTCGGAGGCCGCCGGCGCCTGCGCGCTGCCTCGCAGCTGCGAATAGCGGTCGGCGCGGCCTTCCCACACCTGCGCGATGGCGCCGGAGATCGCCGAGTCGGTGGCGCCGTTGCGCAACAGCGCGCGCAGGTCGTAACCCATCGAGGCGAAGAGGCACAGGTACAGCTTGCCTTCGGTCGAAAGGCGCGCGCGCGTGCAGTCGCCACAGAACGCGCGCGTCACGCTGGAGATCGCGCCGATCTCGCCGGCGCCGTCCGCGTAGCCCCAGCGTTGCGCCGTTTCGGCGGCATTGTGGGGCTCGAGCGACACGAGCGGCCAGTGCTCGGAAATGCGCGCGACGACCTCAGCCGACGGCAGCACTTCGGCCATGTTCCAGCCGTTCGAGGTACCGACGTCCATGTATTCGATGAAGCGCAGCGTCACCCCCGTGCCGCGGAAATGCCGCGCAAGCGGCACGATCTCGCCGTCGTTCGTGCCGCGCTTGACGACCATGTTGACCTTGATCGGCGCGAGCCCCACGGCTTGTGCCGCCGCAATGCCGTCGAGCACGTCGGCCACCGCGAAGTCGGCGTCATTCATGCGGCGAAAGAGGGCGTCGTCGAGGGCGTCGAGGCTCACCGTCACGCGTGTGAGGCCCGCGTCGCGCAGGGCTCGCGCCTTGCGGGCAAGCAGCGAGCCATTGGTGGTGAGCGTGATGTCGAGCGGCTGGCCTGCGGGCGTGCGCAGCGCGGCGAGGCGCTCGATCAGGAATTCGATGTTCTTGCGCAGCAGCGGCTCACCCCCCGTGAGGCGGATCTTGGTGACGCCATGCGCGACGAAAAGCCGCGCGAGCCGTTCGATTTCTTCGAGCGAAAGCAGCGCGGAATGGGGCAAAAACGGGTAGTCCTTGTCGAACACGGCGCGCGGCATGCAGTACACGCAGCGGAAATTGCAGCGATCCGTGACCGAGATGCGAAGGTCGCGCAGGGGTCTGGCGAGCGCGTCGAAGACCGCGCCGGACGGCGCGCGCACGGCTCCCGCGGCCGGCCTGGGCAGTTCGGGCGGCAGCGTTCGAACGTCGGCAACAGGGATGATGCGTCGTGTCATGGTCTCTTCGTTCTCGCGTTGGCTCAATTTTAGCCGAACCAGCAGCTGCCGACAGACAAGGGAGAACGCTGATATATCAAAAAAAAGCCCGCCGGGAAGGGCGGGCTTTTCGGGGCGCGCCGGACTCGAGGCCCGGCGCGCGGCCAGTTGCGCTTGCAGCGCTTACGGCTGGCGCGTGGTTTCGACCTGCTGCATCGGCGCGCTGTCGACCGGCGGCAGCGGTTTGCGCTCGCGCGGCGCGCGTGCCGGCTTCACCAGCTGGGCGGCGGCTTGCTGCGCGGCGCGCAGCTTGTCGGCGTCGGTATTGACCCAGACGAGCCCCGCCGATTCCAGCATCGGGCGCAGCGTGTCTGCAGCGGCCGCAGCCGTGGGTGCCGCGGATGCCACCGGGGCCGGATGCGGTGCGGCCGGCTCGGTGATCGCGACGACCGCCGGAGCGGCTGCTACCGCTTCTTGTGCCGGCTCCGGTTGAGCGAGGGGCGCTGCTGCGACAGGCTCTTCGGTCCGCGGTGCTTCGACGCGGTCTTCCCGCACGACAGGCTGCGTTTCGGCCTGAACCGGCTCAACCGGGGCTGCCGGCGCGACCGGTTCGTCCGCTGCGGCAGGCGCCTCAGGGGCTACAGGTGCGACGGGCGCCACAGGTTCCTCGGCCTTCGGCTCGACCACGTGCGCGGTTTCAACGCTTACCGGTGCGGTTTCAACGCTCACCGGCGCGGCTTCGGCGGGTACCGGAGCTTGCTCGGTCGGTGCCGGAGCTTGCTCTGCAGCGGGCGCGACAGTTTCGACCGGCGTAGTCGTCTCGGCGGCGGCCGGCACGTGCCCGGCTTCGGTGGCGACGATTGCGGCCGGCTGTGCGGTCACGACAGGAGCCTCGGTGTGCGCTTCTACGGCCGATGATGCTTCATGCACTTGCGCGGCAACGGCAGGTTGCTCGATCGCCGGTTGAGCGGGTGCGGCTTGCTCTTCGCCTTCCGGTGCGTCTGCACCCGGCGTCAGGCCTGCTGCATCCGTCTCGCGCTCGCGGCGACCACCACGGCGGCCGCGGCGGCGGCGGCGGCGTTCTTCGCCTTCACGCTGTGCGCCTTCTTCGTCGGCACCGGCGCTCATGCCTTCGGGCAGCTCCTCCGTGTGCGGCGCTTCGACACCTTCGGCGCCTGCCGACGCGGCGTCGAGACGCGCTTCCTGAGCTTCGGCGGCCTCGGCTTGCTGACGGCGACGCGGTTCATTGCGTTCACCACGTTCACCACGTTCACCACGTTCACCACGTTCACCACGCTCGCGGCGCTCGCCGCGTGCGGCGCCGGCTTCCGCCGTGACATCGCTACGTTCCTGACCGCGCTCGACGCGTTCGATGCGCTGTTCGCGCTCGGCGCGTGCTTCGCGGGTTTCACGCGGTTCACGTTGCTCGCGCGGTTCGCGTTGTTCACGCGGCTCGCGGGCACCACGGCCTTCGCGCGCTTCGCGCGGTTCACGTGGCTCGCGCGGCTCGCGTTCCTCACGGCGGCCAGCCGGCTGACCGGTACGTGCGCCGGCTGCGCTTTCGCCGCGGCCTGCCGCGTCGCGGCCGCCGGAACGACGATTGCGATTGCGGTCGCCGCTGCCGGTCTTTTCACCGCGCTCGGTACGCGCTTCGCGGGTCGGACGGGCGGTCTTTTCGGGTTGAGCGACCGGTGCCGGCGCGGGCGCCGCAGCCGGCGCGCCGCCAAAGAGGCGCTTGACCCAGCCAAAGAAGCCGCCGCCCGCGGGCGTGACGGCCACTTGCGCCGCGACCGGCGCGGTTTCGGCCGGCTTGACCGGCGCGCTCGGCGCCGGACGCTCCGGCGTGATGCCCTTCACCGCGGCTTCCTGCTTGGGCTTGGCTTCGGCGGTGCGCTTGCTGTAGCCGGTTTCCGACTCGAGCTCGCGAGCCGCTTCCTCGGCCATCTTCCACGAGGCGCGCGGGTCGTCGAGGCGCGCATCGTCGTGACGCAGGCGCTCGAGCTTGTAGTGCGGCGTTTCGAGGTGCTTGTTCGGGATCAGCACGACGCCGACCTTGAAGCGCGACTCGATCTTGTTGATTTCCGAACGCTTTTCGTTGAGCAGGAAGGCGGTCACTTCGACCGGCACCTGGCAATGAATTGCCGCGGTGTGCTCCTTCATCGCCTCTTCCTGGATGATGCGCAGGACCTGAAGCGCCGACGATTCCGTATCGCGGATATGACCCGTGCCGTTACAGCGCGGGCAGGTCACGTGGCTGCCTTCCGAGAGGGCGGGGCGCAGGCGCTGGCGCGACAGCTCCATGAGGCCGAAGCGCGAGATCTTGCCCATCTGCACGCGTGCGCGGTCGTGGCGCAGCGCGTCTTTCAGGCGCTGCTCGACTTCGCGCTGGCTCTTGGCCGACTCCATGTCGATGAAGTCGATCACGATCAGACCGCCCAGGTCGCGCAGACGCAGCTGGCGCGCCACTTCGTCGGCGGCTTCGAGGTTGGTGCGCGCGGCGGTTTCCTCGATGTCGGCGCCCTTGGTGGCGCGCGCCGAGTTCACGTCGATGGCGACCAGGGCTTCGGTGTGGTCGATCACGATCGCGCCGCCCGAGGGCAGCGGTACCGTGCGCGAATACGCCGTTTCGATCTGGTGCTCGATCTGGAAACGCGAAAAAAGCGGCACGTCGTCGTGATACCGCTTCACCTTATTGACATTGTCCGGCATCACGATATCCATGAAGGCGCGCGCCTGGTCATAGATCTCGGTGGTGTCGATAAGGATTTCGCCGATGTCGGGCTGGAAGTAGTCGCGGATCGCGCGAATGACGAGGCTCGATTCCAGGTAGATCAGCATGGGCTGACCGGACTGGCCGGCCTGCGACGCGGCTTCGATGGCGCGCCACAATTGCAGCAGGTAGTTCAGGTCCCACTGAAGCTCTTCGGCGGAGCGGCCGATGCCGGCCGTGCGCGCGATGATGCTCATGCCGTCCGGCAGTTGCAGCTGCGCCATGGTTTCGCGCAGTTCCTGACGGTCGTCGCCCTCGATGCGGCGCGAGACGCCGCCGCCGCGCGGGTTGTTCGGCATGAGGACGAGGTAGCGGCCGGCGAGCGAGATGAACGTGGTGAGGGCGGCGCCCTTGTTGCCGCGCTCTTCCTTCTCGACCTGGACGATCAACTCCTGGCCTTCCTTGAGGGCGTCCTGAATGCGCGCGCCGCGCATGTCGATGCCTTCGCGGAAGTACTGGCGGGCGACTTCCTTGAACGGCAGGAAGCCGTGGCGGTCTTCGCCGTAGTTGACGAAGCACGCTTCGAGCGAAGGCTCGATACGGGTAACGATCCCCTTGTAGATGTTGCCTTTGCGCTGTTCGCGCCCGGCGGTTTCGATGTCGATGTCGATGAGCTTTTGTCCATCGACGATGGCGACACGCAGTTCTTCCTGCTGTGTCGCGTTGAACAGCATTCGTTTCATTGAACGACTCCAGTGCGTTCGCGCGCAAGCCGCACGGTGCGCGGCGGCGACGCCAGGCAGCACGGTGCGGGCAGCGGCGAGCCGCGCCTTATTGTGTTGTCACAAGCACGCTGGAGCGGGAACGATGGCGGGGAGAATTGCCTTTTCTGGGCGCCGGTCCGGCGTTGCGTTGCCGTGGACGGGGCCGCGTGGGCACATGCGAAATACGTTTTCAAGAAGCGAAGAGACATGCCGCGGGTTCGCGACGGCAACGTTTTCATGTGCTTCCAATCCACCTGCCTGCCGTGGCCATGAACGTGCCGATGGTTGAGCCCATCGCACTGGCCGTGACAGACGCTTGCCGCAGCGGCGAACCGCGCGCGCTTGCGACTGGATCAGGTTCGCGGCCTCAAAATTCAATCAGGGCCGCGCACGGGAAGCTTTTCAGGAACGCCCGTCTTCCCCCTCGGGGTGTCTCGCCACTTTTGACGTCGCCGTGTCCCGCACATTGCCGGGACGCTTCGGGCGCTCGCCGTATTTTCGCCACCAGCGCCTCCTGCGGCGGTCACTTCGACCGCGCGGCGGGACGCGCCGGATAAATTCTTTATACCAATGTTCCGTTACCGTCGGAGCCGCTCCTGACCGAACGTGCCTGTGGGCGCCGTCCCTGCCGGAGTGGTGATCCGTGCGTGCAACTCGTTGCTTCTCATCAAACGGGGTGAGCAACCAGCCCCGGGCGCAAGTAAAATAACCGTTTATCGCTTGCAGCCTGCGCTCGCCGCGTGGTCCAAGTCCAGGATAACCCCCTTGGGGTGTCCATTGGGTGGTTCGCAGAACATTTGGCCGTTTTGGCCTACCGTTGCGTCGGCGCTGGGCAAATTATATTCAGAATGAAAGGGTTAGGCAAAACATCCCAGAATCAGGTCGCAAGCGACCAGGTTTCGTTCGTCGAAATCGACGAGGGCGCGGCCGGTCAGCGCATCGACAATTTTCTCCTGCGCGTCTGTAAGGGCGTGCCGAAAAGCCACATCTATCGCATTTTGCGCAGCGGGGAAGTGCGTGTAAATAAGGGGCGAATCGATGCGCAGTATCGGCTCGCAGAAGGCGACATCGTGCGCGTGCCGCCCATCCGCACGTCGCAGTCGAGCGCGCCGGCCGGCGCCGCGCCCGTGCCGGCGGCCCAGTTTCCCGTCATCTACGAGGACGACGCGCTGCTCGTCATCGACAAGCCCGCCGGCGTGGCCGTGCACGGCGGCAGCGGCGTGGCGTTCGGCGTGATCGAGCAGTTGCGCGAGGCGCGCCCGCAGGGCAAGTTTCTCGAGCTGGTCCACCGGCTCGACCGCGAAACGTCGGGCGTGCTGATGCTCGCCAAAAAGCGCGCCGCGCTCGTGGGCCTGCATGCGCAGATGCGCGATAACCAGACCGACAAGCGCTATTTCGCCTGCGTCCATGGCGAATGGGCGAGCGATTGGGGCCGTCGGCGCGCCGTGAAGGAGCCGCTTCATAAGTATCTGACCGCGGAAGGCGAGCGTCGCGTGCGCGTGCAGGCGGACGGCATGCCGTCGCACACGGTGTTCAATCTCGTCGATCGCTGGCCGGGCTACGTGCTTCTCGAAGCCGAGCTGAAGACGGGCCGCACGCACCAGATCCGCGTGCACCTCGCTCACCTCGGCCTGCCGATCGTCGGCGACGCCAAGTACGGCGACTTCGCGCTCAACAAGGAACTCGCGCGCACTGGCGCGCGGCCGGGCATCAAGCGCATGTTTCTGCACGCGCACCGGTTGAAGCTCGCTCACCCGATTACGGGCGCCCCGTTGCAGTTCGAGGCACCGTTGCCGGCCGATTGCCGCAGCTTCGTCGACGCGCTGCGTGCGCAACGCGAGGGTGGCGCTGGCGCAGATGCCACGGCGGCAACTCGACCTGACGCGGCGCGACCTGACGCGGCCCGTCCCGAATGACACCGAATCTGACAGCGTTTGGAGAAGTCCTGCATGGCTCGAGAGTTATTTGACCTGATTGTGTTCGACTGGGACGGCACCCTGATGGACTCGACCGCCCATATCACGCGCAGCATCCAGGCGGCGTGCCGCGACCTCGGCCTGCCCGTGCCCGGCGACGAGGCGGCGAGCTATGTGATCGGCCTGGGCTTGCGCGAGGCGCTGCAGATAGCCGCGCCGACGCTCGATCCGGCCGACTACCCGCGGCTCGTCGAGCGCTACCGCATCCATTATTTGCTGAAGGACCAGCAGACCGAGCTGTTCGCAGGCGTGCGCGAGATGCTCACGGAACTGCGCGACACCGGCTACCTGCTCGCCGTGGCGACGGGCAAGAGCCGCGTGGGGCTGAACCGCGCGCTGGCGGATTCGCGGCTCACGAGCCTCTTCGACGGCACCCGTTGCGCCGACGAAACCTTCTCGAAACCGCATCCGGCCATGCTTCAGGAGCTCACGCGCGAACTGGGACAGGATCTGGGCCGCACGGTGATGATCGGCGACACGACGCACGATCTGCAGATGGCGATCAACGCGGGCGCGGCGGGCATCGGCGTGGCGTACGGCGCGCATGCGTCCGGCGCGCTCGAAAAGCTCGAGCCGCGCTTCGTCGCGCCGGACGTGGCCGCGCTCGCGGGCTGGCTGCGGGAGAACGCATGAGCGCGGCGCCCGAGGCAGCAACGCTCGCGCCGGTGCGCATCTGCGCGGCCGAAGAGCTCGCCGAGGGTGGCGAGGGGCGGCGCATGAACGCGACCTACGCGGGCGGCGATGCCGTGGTGTTCTTCGTGCGCTACGGCGGGGCGGTGTACGGCTATCTGAACCGCTGCGCGCACGTGCCGATGGAGCTCGACTGGGTCGAGGGCCAGTTCTTCGAGTCGTCGGGGCTCTATCTGATGTGCGCCACGCACGGCGCGATCTACCAGCCCGACACGGGCAAGTGCGTGGGCGGCCCATGCCGCGGCGGGCGTTTGCGCCCCGTGCAAGTCGAGGAACGCGACACGCCCGAAGGGCGTGCGGTATTCTGGCTGCCGGACGACGCTTTGCGTCCGACCCCAACCTGATTCCTGACTTTCGACCCTTTCGACCCTTTCGAACGTAACCCGCTCGCATGTCCGACAATCCGACCCCTGATTCGAACGAAGCGCCTCGCGCGGCTTCGTCAGACCGCGGCGCGCCCGCGCCAGGCTGGGAGCGCGAGGCGCTCGAACGCATCGCCCTCGCGGCGATCACCGAGCAGCGCGCGGCGCGGCGCTGGCGCATCTTCTTTCGCTTCGCGTTTCTCGCCGTGTTCGTAGTGATCGCGTGGGCGATCCTCGATCTTTCGGGTGCGCGCGTGGAGAGTGAGGGGCGCCACACGGCGCTCATTTCGCTCGACGGCGAAATCGGCTCCGACACCCCGGCGAACGCCGACGACATCATCAGCGCGCTGGACAGCGCCTTCGACGACGACGGCACCGCGGGCGTGGTCCTGCATATCGACAGCCCCGGCGGCAGCCCGGTGCAGGCCGGCATCATCAACGACGAGATCCACCGTCTGCGCACCAAGTACCCGGCCATCCCGCTGTACGTGGTGGTGGGCGACATGTGCGCTTCGGGCGGGTATTACGTCGCGGCCGCCGCCGACAAGATCTACGTCAACAAGGCGAGCATCGTGGGTTCGATCGGCGTGCTGATGGACGGATTCGGCTTCACCGGTCTCATGGACAAGCTCGGCGTCCAGCGGCGCCTGCGCACCTCCGGCGAAAACAAGGGTTTCTTCGATCCCTTCTCGCCCGATACGCCGAAGATGGACGCGCACGCCCAGGAGATGCTCGACCAGATCCACCAGCAGTTCATCGACGCCGTGAAGGCCGGCCGCGGCAAGCGCCTGAAGGACTCGCCGGATATCTTCACGGGCCTGTTCTGGACCGGGCAGAAGAGCGTGGAGCTCGGTCTCGCGGACGGCTACGGTGACACCGATTACGTGGCGCGCGAGGTCATCAAGGCGCCGGACGTCGTCGATTACACGGTCAAGCAGAGCCTCACCGATCGTGTGGCGAAGCGCGTGGGCGCGAACATCGGCTCGGCGGCTGTGCATTCGCTGCTGATGGGCGGCAAGGTATCGGTGCACTGAGCGGCGGCGCTTTCGCTTCCGGTCGTCCTCGAGAAAAATCGGCCGCTGCGCGATGGTTGCGCAGCGGCCGATTCGTTTTTGCGCGCCGATGCGTTCAGTGCGCGAGCAGCAGGAAAATCGCCGGCCGCTTGTGCAATTCGGGCGCGGGCTTCTTCTTCCAGTCGGATACGGCGCGGCTCACGATCGTCTCGGTGGGCAGCGTGAGATCGGCGGCGACGCACACGAGCGTGGACGGGGCGCAGGTCGCGAGCAGCGCGTCGAGCAGTGTGCGGTTGCGATAGGGCGTCTCGATGAAAATCTGCGTCTGCTTGCTCTTGCGTGAGATCTGCTCCAGATCGCGCAGCTTTTTCACGCGCTCGTTCGCATCGACGGGGAGGTAGCCGTGAAACGCGAAGCTCTGGCCGTTCAGGCCCGACGCCATCAACGCGAGCAGGATCGAGCTCGGGCCCACGAGCGGCACGACCTTGATGCCGCGCTCGTGCGCGCGCCGCACGAGCAGCGCGCCCGGATCGGCGACGGCGGGCACGCCCGCCTCGGAGACGAGCCCCGTGTCGATGCCCGCAAGCAGCGGTGCGAGCAGCTTCTCGACCTCACCGGCGGGCGTGTTGACATTGAGTTCGCGGATCTCGATTTCCTGGATCGGACGCGTCGTGCCCACGCGCTTGAGGAAGGCGCGCGTGGTCTTCGCATTTTCGCCGATATAGCTGGCGAGCGCGCCCGCGCGTTCGCGCACGGGCGCGGGCAGGACGGCGTTGAGCGCGGCATCGTCGCCTTCGCCCAGCGTGTTGGGGATCAGATAGAGAGTGCCAAGGCTCATGCTTGCGTCTCCAGCAACGGATAGCCCGCGGCAAGCAGCATGCGCGTGAGCGCGATGAGCGGCAGGCCGATCAGGGCGGTGGGGTCGTCCGACTCGATCGCTTCGAGCAACGCGATGCCAAGTCCCTCCGATTTCGCGCTGCCTGCGCAGTCGTATGGCGTTTCGGCGCGCAGATAGGCGTCGAGCGCGGTGTCGGGCAGGTCGCGAAAGCGCACCTTCGTGACGACATCGACGGTATCCGTTTGGCCAGTGGCGGTGTCGAGCACGCTCAGGGCGCTATGGAACAACACTTCGCGGCCGCGCATGGCCTGCAGCTGCTCGAGCGCCCGTTCGTGCGTGCCGGGCTTGCCGATCTGGCGTCCATCGAAGGTGGCGACCTGGTCGGAGCCGATCACGAGCGTGCGCGCGCGGCCGGCGGGCAGGGCGGCGGCCACTGCGCGGGCCTTCGCGGCAGCGAGGCGCAGCGCCGTCGCTTCGGGCGTTTCGCCGGGGTGCGGCGTTTCGTCGACGGCGGGCACGGCTGTCTCGAACGGAATGCGCAGACGTTCGAGCAACTCGCGCCGGTAGCGCGAGCTGGAGGCAAGGATGAGGGCGGGGCGGCCCGTGCGCGGGGCCTGCGAGGGAGAATCCTGCATGTTCGATCGGAGTATGAGGGCGGCTGCGAATGTGGCTGGAGAAAAGGCGGCTGTGCTTTGGCGATTTCCGGGTGGATTTCGCCTCGAAAACGGGGGCGGATTTCCCGTAAAACGTCGTCAGAGGCTCCCGAAAACCGCGCTCGCACAGACACTTGCGTACGCGAGCTTAAGTGTTTGACTCACAAAGATAAAGGCGATATGATTTTGGGCTTTTCATCGGTATGCTCTCGTCGTACGTCTTGTGCGGGCGCCTGAATATTGCGGCGTCACGGCTCGAAAGACCTTGCCGGCAGCAGCGTGTCGATGGCAAATATAGGCAAACGCAGGTCGATGCAGACCAGTGCGGGCCGGTCCAGGCTGGATTGCTGCGAGCCGCTGGCGGCTTTTCGCGCATCGCTTGCCCCGCCCTAAGCCTTGAAGCAGGAGAGCGCACATGACCGAACATTCTGGTAAGCCTGCTGGCGCTGAACTGAATCCGCGCGACTTCGATATCTTCGAATTCGCGCGCAGCGAGCGCGAGGCGGCAGGTGTCGTGCGCCTCTCGCAACTGCCGCGCATGTTAAACGAAGTCCCGGTCGAGGCGCCAGATCGCGACACCGCGTTCACCTGGCAGGCTGCGGGCTTTACCCAGCAGGAATTGCAGGACAACGGCGCCGAAGGGCCGCAGCCATACCTGCGGCTTGCTGTTCACGGTGGCGCGTGGCTCACGTGCCAGCGGTGCCTTGCTCCGTACGAGCAGGCATTCAATGCGGATGCGACCTTCCGTATCGTCCAGACGGAAGAAGAGGCGGACGAGTTTCCGCTCGACGACGATGAAGTCGAAGTGATCGTGGGCTCGCGCCATTTCGATCTCGTCGACTTGATCGAAGAGGAGCTGTTGCTCGCGCTGCCGCTGGTGCCGAAGCACGAAGTCTGTCCGGAAATTCACGAAAGCCTCGCCTCGGGTCCCGACGGCGCGGAGGGCGTGGATTCCGTGGACGACGTGCCGGAGCAGGAAATCGAGCCGGAAGAGCGCGTCAACCCGTTTGCGGCGCTCGAATCGCTCAAGAAGGACGGTCCTGGCAGCAAGCACTAAGGTAAGCCTTGGGCGGCTGCGCGGGGCAGGCAGTACCAGACGCGTGGGCCTGAGCCCGGAGTCCGGCCATCCCCCAAGGGTGGCGGCGGCCGGATCGGGCTGTGTTAGAATTCGGAAAATTTTCAGGAGTTATCATGGCAGTTCAACAAAACAAGAAGTCGCCGTCGAAGCGCGGTATGCACCGCTCGCACGATTTCCTCACGGGCGCGCCGCTGGCCGTCGAGCCGAGCACGGGTGAAGTGCATCTGCGTCACCACATCAGCCCGAACGGCTACTACCGCGGCAAGAAAGTCGTCAAGACCAAGAACGACTAATCGTTTCAGCGTGCGGCGCAGTGTCGAAGACTGGGCGCCGCATCTGACGATTCCGTTCGCTTGACCATATTTCGGCTCGGCAAAAAAGGCGGCATTCAACTGCCGCTTTTTTGTGCCTGAAATCCGTCGCATTCCATGACTGTTACGCTCACGATAGATTGCATGGGAGGCGACCACGGCCCGTCTGTGACGGTGCCTGCCGCAGTCCATTTCGTCCGCTCGCACCCCGACGCGCATCTCATGCTCGTGGGCGTCGAGTCGGCGGTTCGCGCCCAGTTGAAGAAGCTGAAGGCGTCGGACCATCCCGCGCTTACCGTCGTGCCCGCCACCGAGGTCGTCGAAATGGACGATCCGGTCGAAGTCGCCCTGCGCAAGAAAAAAGACTCGTCGATGCGCGTCGCGCTCAATCGCGTGAAAGAGGGCGAGGCGCAAGCCTGCATCTCGGCCGGCAACACCGGCGCGCTGATGGCCGTTTCGCGCTACGTGCTCAAGACGTTGCCCGGCATCGAACGCCCGGCTATCGCCTTCGCGCTGCCGAACCCGCGCGGTTACACGACGATGCTCGACCTCGGCGCGAACGTCGACTGCGAACCGCAGCACCTGCTGCAGTTCGCGGAGATGGGCCACGCGCTCGTCGCGGCGCTCGAGGGCAAGGATCGCCCAACCATCGGGCTCCTGAATATCGGCGAAGAAGTCATCAAGGGCAACGACACCATCAAGCGCGCAGGCGAGCTTCTGCGCGCGAGCACGCTGAACTTCCGCGGCAACGTCGAAGGCAACGACATTTACAAGGGCACCGTCGACGTCATCGTCTGTGACGGTTTCGTTGGGAATGTCGCGCTCAAGACGTCGGAGGGCCTCGCGCAGATGCTCAACGACATGATCAAGGAAGAGTTCGGCCGCTCGTGG
Organism: Paraburkholderia sp. CNPSo 3076; assembly: GCF_026343935.1. NCBI lineage: Bacteria > Pseudomonadati > Pseudomonadota > Betaproteobacteria > Burkholderiales > Burkholderiaceae > Paraburkholderia > Paraburkholderia sp. CNPSo 3076. Next base: position 72,603 of record NZ_JAPMAL010000029.1, read on the forward strand.
CTCACCAAACTCATGGCGATTGCCGCGCTGCCCGTGCTCATGCGCTTCAAGAAGCGTGTCGACCATCGCCAGTACAACGGCGCGGCGCTGCTCGGCTTGAAGAGCCTCGTCATCAAGAGCCACGGCTCGGCCGATGCCTACGCGTTTGAGTGTGCGATCAATCGCGGGTATGATGCCGTCAAAAATGGCGTGCTGGAGCGCCTCGCGCACGCCATGGAAGAAAACGCCGGTTCGCTCGAACAGGCGGCGGACGAGCCCGGCGGCGCCCAGAACGTGCAAGCCGCGCAGGCGGGGCAGGCTTCCAGTGCGCCCAGCCAGGCAGCGGGCGAGGTACCGCCCGGCGCCGCATCATCCTCGAAGGCATAATGGCTCAATCGACTCTCTATTCCCGCGTGATCGGCACGGGCAGCTACCTTCCGCCTGATCGCGTCACCAACCAGGAACTGGCCGAACGGCTCGCCGCGAAAGGCGTCGAGACAAGCGACGAGTGGATCGTGGCCCGCACGGGCATTCACGCGCGCCACTTCGCCGCCCCCGACGTCACGACGAGCGATCTCGCGCTTGCGGCGTCGCAGCGTGCGATCGCGGCCGCCGACGTCGATCCGCAGTCGATCGACCTCATCATCGTCGCCACTTCCACGCCCGATTTCGTCTTTCCGAGCACGGCCTGCCTCTTGCAGAACAAGCTCGGCATCCGCAATCACGGCGCGGCGTTCGACGTGCAGGCCGTGTGCTCGGGCTTCGCGTACGCCGTTTCGGTGGCCGACAGCCTGATCCGTAGCGGCCAGCATCGCACGGCGCTCGTGGTTGGCGCGGAAACCTTCTCGCGTATTCTCGATTTCAGCGATCGCACCACCTGCGTGCTGTTCGGCGACGGCGCAGGCGCGATCGTGATGCAGGCGTCGAGCGAACCGGGCGTGCTTTCGAGCGCGCTGCACGCCGACGGCAGCTACGCGCACATCCTGTGCACGCCGGGCAACGTGCACGGCGGCGTGATCGCGGGCAACGCGTTCCTGCACATGGACGGCCAGGCCGTGTTCAAGCTGGCCGTGAACGTGCTCGAAAAGGTCGCGATCGAGGCACTCGACAAGGCGCAGCTGACCGCCGACCAGGTCGACTGGCTGATTCCGCACCAGGCCAATATCCGCATCATGCAGGGCACCTGCCGCAAGCTCGGCCTGCCCGCCGAGCGCATGGTGGTGACCGTCGGCGAGCATGGCAACACCTCGGCGGCCTCGATTCCGCTCGCTTTCGACGTCGCGGTGCGCGACGGCCGCATCAAGCGCGGCCATAACGTGCTGATCGAAGGCGTCGGCGGCGGGTTCACCTGGGGCGCCTCCGTCATCCGCTTCTAAGCATCCTGAGCGGGCTCTCGCGCTCCCGCAGCCGGTCCTGGCGTACGACGTGCACGTCGTGCGCAGTCCGCGGCGGTTCATCCGAGCGCATTGCCCACCCGTATTGATCGAATTTGGGGACGTTATGAATTTCGCGTTCGTTTTTCCCGGACAAGGCTCGCAGGCCGTCGGCATGCTCGACGCCTTCGCCGATAACGCCGTCGTGCGCGAGACGCTGCAAGAAGCGTCCGACGCGCTGGGCCAGGACCTCGGCAAGCTGATCGCCGAAGGCCCCGCCGAAGAACTCAATCTCACCACCAACACGCAGCCGGTCATGCTCACAGCCGCCTACGCCGTTTATCGCGCGTGGCAGCAGGCGGGCGGTCCTCTGCCTGCCATCGTCGCGGGCCACAGCCTCGGCGAATACACGGCGCTCGTCGCCGCCGGCGTGCTCGCATTCCGCGACGCCGTGCCGCTCGTGCGCTTTCGCGCGCAGGCGATGCAGAGCGCGGTGCCGGTGGGCGAGGGCGGCATGGCCGCCGTGCTCGGTCTCGACGACGACACCGTGCGAGCAGTCTGCACGGAAGCCGCCGCCGCGAGCGGCGGTGTGGTCGAAGCGGTGAACTTCAACGCGCCGGCGCAAGTCGTGATCGCGGGCCACAAGGGTGCGGTCGAGAAGGCCTGCGAAATCGCCAAGGCGAAGGGCGCCAAGCGCGCGCTGCCGCTGCCGGTTTCGGCCCCGTTCCACTCGTCGCTGCTCAAGCCCGCCTCGGATCAGCTGCGCGACTATCTCGCGAACGTCACGCTGAACGCGCCGCAGATTCCCGTGGTGAACAACGTCGACGTGGCATTCGAAACCGACCCCGCGAAGATCCGCGACGCGCTCGTGCGCCAGGCCGCAGGTGCCGTGCGCTGGGTCGAATGCGTGCAGGCCATCGCGGCGCACGGCGCGACGCATGTGGTCGAATGCGGTCCGGGCAAGGTGCTTGCGGGCCTCACCAGGCGTATCGACGGCAACCTGGTCGGGGCCTCGGTGCTCGATCCGAAGTCGCTCGACGAAGCGCTCGCGCTTCTGAAGGCCTGAGCGCCTACGCCACCACCGCTAACGGATTCAAACGATGGAAAAGACTCTCGACAATCAAGCTGCGATCGTGACCGGCGCCACCCGCGGCATCGGCCGCGCGATCGCGCTGGAACTGGCGCGCCAGGGCGCGACGGTGATCGGTACGGCAACGAGCGAAGCCGGCGCGCAGGCCATCTCGGCCGCTTTCGAAGCGGCAGGCCTGAAGGGCCGCGGCGCGGTGCTCAACGTCAATGACGCCGCAGCGGCGGAAGCGCTCATCGACGCAACGGTCAAGGAATTCGGCGGTCTTGCGATCCTCGTCAACAATGCGGGCATCACGCAGGACAACCTGGCGATGCGCATGAAGGACGACGAGTGGGACTCGGTCATCGACACCAACCTGAAGTCGGTGTTCCGCCTCTCGCGCGCCGTGCTGCGCCCGATGATGAAGGCGCGCACGGGCCGCATCATCAACATCACCTCGGTGGTGGGCTCGTCGGGCAACCCGGGCCAGGCCAACTACGCCGCCGCCAAGGCCGGCGTCGCGGGCATGACGCGCGCGCTCGCACGCGAGATCGGCAGCCGCGGCATCACCGTGAACTGTGTCGCGCCCGGTTTCATCGACACCGACATGACGAAGGACCTGCCGGCGGAGCAGCAAGCCGCGCTCAAGCAGCAGATTCCGCTGGGCCGCCTCGGCAGCCCGGACGACATCGCGCATGCGGTCGCATTCCTCGCGTCGCCGCAGGCAGCCTACATCACGGGCACGACGTTGCACGTGAACGGCGGCATGTATATGTCTTAACCGGATTCAGGTACTATCCGCGCCTTGATGCGCTTGATGCAAAACATTGCCCAAGCGCCGTCGCGGATAGCCTTCCGGAACCTTGAGCGCCGCTTTTCAGCCAGGTCAAACCTGATAAAATGCGCGCACTCGCACTCATGAGCTAACTTTTTTCCCTTGGAGGGGTAATGGACAACATCGAACAGCGCGTCAAGAAGATCGTCGCCGAGCAACTGGGCGTCGCCGAAGCGGAAATCAAGAACGAAGCTTCGTTCGTGAACGATCTGGGCGCCGACTCGCTCGACACCGTCGAACTGGTCATGGCTCTCGAAGACGAGTTCGGCATGGAAATCCCGGACGAGGAAGCCGAGAAGATCACGACGGTTCAGCAAGCGATCGACTACGCTCGCGCGAACGTCAAGGCCTAAGCGCCAGATTCCCGCCTGGGCCGCGCCGCGCATGCGCTGGCGGCCCGCGAGGACGCTCGCCCGTGAAACCGCATACGCCTGCCGCACTCGCTGCGGGGCATCTGCCGGTCAACTAGCCACAGGGCTCACAGGAGCATTTCCTGTGGCCTCTGTGGCTTTTGTTTTTGTCATCTATGGATAAGGGGTTACCGTGAGCCGTCGTCGAGTTGTTGTTACAGGCCTGGGGCTGATTTCGCCTGTTGGCAATAATGTTGCCGACGGCTGGGCCAATCTGGTCGCCGGGAAGTCCGGCATCGCCAACATCACGAAGTTCGACGCGACGAACTTCTCGACCCGCTTTGCCGGCGAAGTGAAGGGCTTCAACGTCGAAGACTACATGCCGGCGAAAGAAGCGCGCCATATGGATACGTTCATCCATTACGGCATTGCGGCGGGCATGCAGGCGATCCAGGACAGCGGTCTCGAAGTCACCGAAGCGAACGCGGAGCGGATCGGCGTGAACGTCGGCTCGGGTATCGGCGGCCTGCCGATGATCGAAGTCACGCAAACCGAACTGCTCAACCGTGGCCCGCGCCGCATCTCGCCGTTCTTCGTGCCGGCCTCGATCATCAACATGATCTCGGGCCATCTGTCGATCAAGTACGGCCTCAAGGGCCCGAATCTGGCGATGGTCACGGCCTGCACGACCGGCCTGCACTGCATCGGCGAAGCGTCGCGTCTGATCGAATACGGCGACTGCGACGTGATGATCGCGGGCGGCGCGGAATCGACCGTCTCGCCGCTCGGCATCGGCGGCTTCGCGGCGGCGCGCGCGCTCTCGCAGCGCAACGACGATCCGGCGACGGCCAGCCGTCCGTGGGACAAGGACCGTGACGGCTTCGTGCTCGGCGAAGGCGCGGGCGTGATGGTGCTCGAAGAGTACGAACACGCGAAGGCGCGCGGCGCGAAGATCTATGCGGAAATCGGCGGCTACGGCATGAGCGGCGATGCGTATCACATGACCGCGCCGCTGGAAGACGGCGACGGTGCGCGCCGCTGCATGATCGCCGCGATGAAGAACGCGGGCGTCAACACCAGCGAAGTGAACTGGCTGAGCGCGCACGGCACGTCCACGCCGCTCGGCGACCTCGCGGAAACCACGGCGATCAAGCGCGCTTTTGGCGACCACGCGAAGGACATCGTCGTGAACTCGACCAAGTCGATGACGGGCCACCTGCTGGGTGGCGCGGGCGGCCTCGAGTCGGTGTTCACGGTGCTGGCCGTGCACAACCAGGTGTCGCCGCCGACGATCAACATCTTCAACCAGGATCCGGCATGCGATCTGGACTACTGCGCGAACACCGCGCGGGACATGAAGATCGACGTCGCGCTGAAGAACTCGTTCGGGTTCGGCGGCACCAACGGCACACTCGTCTTCAAGCGTCACGCTTGATCCCGCACGACGAGAAAGCGGCCGCGCCGAATGCTTCGGCGGGCCGCGTTCCTCCTGCTTTCCCCTCGCGGCGCGCGGGCGCGCCGCTTCTTTCCCTGCGTCCATCGCGTGCGCTGCAACTGCTCGTTGCCGCGGGTTTGGGTATGGCCGCGGCCGCCGTCTACACGACGCTCGCACCCTGGTTCGGCGCCTGGCAAGCCTTCCCGGTCACGCTGGCGTTCCTCGCGACCGGCGGCCTCGCGGCTGCGGCGTGGCGACGCAAGCAACCGGCCTTCCTCGAAATCGGGTCTGATTTTCTGGCGGCGTGGTCGCGCGACGGCGCCTGCCTCGCGGCCGGGCGCCTTGCCGGCGCGTCGCAATGGGGCGCATGGCTGCTCGCGCTCGTCGTGGAGCAGGGCGCACGCCGCACGACGATTCTCGTCGCCGCCGACGCCATTTCGGCAGAATCCTTCCGCACACTCGCCGTGCGCGCGCGCAGCGCGGCCGGTCGCTGAGCTTCCTTTCGCTGTAAAGCTTGTAACCGCTGTTACTCGCGTAACGTGAGACCGTGGCGAGGACGCTACAATGGTGCCCCCACGTCTACTTCATGTGCTAACGGATTTTTCAGGTGAGCGAAAAAGAAATTGATCAGGTTCTGGTCGAGCGCGTGCAAAAAGGCGACAAGGCCGCGTTCGAGCTCCTGGTCTCGAAATACCACCGCAAGATCATCCGGCTGATCTCGCGCCTCGTGCGGGACCCCGCCGAGGTCGAGGACGTGGCCCAGGACGCCTTTATCAAGGCTTACCGCGCACTACCGCAGTTTCGTGGCGAATCGGCTTTCTATACGTGGTTGTACCGGATTGCTGTCAATACGGCGAAGAACTACCTTGCGACCCAGGGAAGACGCGCGCCGACTTCTACCGAGGCAGATGCTGAAGAAGCGGAAACTTTCTCGGACGCCGATCAACTAAGGGATATCAATACGCCCGAGTCGATGTTGATGAGCAAGCAGATCGCACAGACGGTCAATGCTGCGATGGCGGTTTTACCGGAAGAGCTGCGCACCGCCATTACGCTTCGGGAAATAGAAGGCCTAAGCTACGAGGAAATCGCCGAGATGATGGGGTGCCCGATCGGCACCGTCAGATCGAGAATTTTCCGCGCTCGGGAAGCCATTGCGGCAAAATTGCGTCCGCTGCTGGACACTCCGGAAGGCAAGCGCTGGTAAGAAGAAGCACCAGCTTCGCCCCGGGCGGCGACGCGATTCACCAGAATGAGTTGGTGTCACAGGGACGTCTGTTAGGGAATGGGGAGCATCATGGGTTCGGTCTCGATGCAATCGGTATCAAGCTCGCGCGGCGAGCGTCTGTCCGCCTTCGTCGATGGTGAAGCGTCGGCGCAGGAGCATCTGAACGGAAATTATCTGGAACTCGACGGCGAAGGGCGCGCAGCCTGGTCGGAGTACCACCTGATCGGCGACGTGCTGCGTTCTGACGATCTGGCCCTCAGCCAGGCGGCAAGCCGCGCCTTCATGACGGGTTTCGCGGCGCGCTTCGAAGCGGAGCCGCATCTGCTCGCACCCGCCGCGCTGCCGCAGGCGCGGGCTGGCCGCAACGAGCGCGTGGGCCGCATTCTGGCACTGCGCCGTCGCGTGATGCCGTCGCTGGCCGTGGCGGCCGCCGCCGCCACGCTCACGTGGATCGTTATGCCGCAAATGCGCGGCGTGGGCATGGCCGGCGCGCCGCAAATCGCCGCCGTGCAGTCGCAGGGCGACGGCGTGCAGCGCGTGGCGATGAACACCACGCCAGCGCCTGTCGCGGGCGGCCAGGACGGTAACATCATCCGCGACGCGCGGCTCGACGAATATCTGCAGGCGCACCAGCAGTTCGCGCAGCAACCGGTCATGTCGGATTCCATGCCGTACGTCCGCTCAGCCGCTCTTACCACGCAAGGCCAATAAGTTTGATGCAGACATTGCGGTTGAATAAAAAGACAATCTGGGGGCGGTTGCCGGCATTCCTTTGCTGCGCAGCCGTGATGTTCACCGCACTGTCTGTCGCCCCGCGTGCCCACGCGCAAGGCGCGTCCGCGGCCGATGCCGCCGCGCGCCAGGGCGCGGCACAGCTGCTCGACCGCATCCAGCAGGCCGCCCAGCAGCAAAATTACGAAGGCACCTTCGTCTACCAGCGCGGCGAGTTCGTGCAGTCCTCGCGCATCACGCACTACGCCTCGAAGCAGGACGGCGAGTTCGAAAAGCTCGAAAGCCTCGACGGCAAGCCGCGCACGATGCTGCGCCACAACGACGATCTCTATACCTTCGTGCCCGAGCGCAAGCTGCTCGTCGTCGAAAAGCGCCAGAACAAGGACGCTTTCCCGGCGCTGCTTTCCACGAGCGGCGACCAGGTGCTGGGCGTCTACGAGCCGAAGATGCTCGGCAACGACCGGGTGGCGGGCCTCGACAGCCAGGTTATCCAGCTTGACCCGAAGGACAATTTCCGCTTCGCCTACAAGCTATGGGCGGACGCGAAAACCGGTCTGCTGCTGCGTTCGCAGATGCTCGACCCGTCGAATGGCCAGGTGCTCCAGCAGCTCGCGTTCACGCAGGTGCGCATCGGCGGTCCTGTTGACAAGACGCCTATCGTGAACGGCATGCGCAATATCGAGGGCTGGAACGTGGTGCGCCCGCCGCTCCAGCCGGTCGACATCGAAGCGCAGGGCTGGTCGTTTGGCCAGGCCGCACCGGGGTTCCAGAAGATTCGCGAAGTGCGTCGGCCGATGGCGGCGCGCGACGCGAGCGATCCGCCCATCCCGGTCGATCAGGCCGTATTTTCCGACGGACTGTCCACACTCTCCGTGTTTATCGAGCCGGTCAAGAACAACAGTCGCAAGGAAGGCTCGGGCAGCAGTGGCGCGACCCACGTGCTCGTGAAGCGCAGCGGCGATTACTTCATCACGTTGCTTGGCGAAGTGCCCCAGACCACGTTGCAGCAGTTCGCGTCTGCCATAGAATACAAGGCTCCCAGGTAACTCCTTCCTTCGGCTGACTTCGATATGACGATTCTCCCGCTGCGCAAATTCTTCGCGGCCGCGGTCGTGGCGGCGTGCCTGCCGTTCACGCCGCACGTGGCATCGGCGGCGCCGGCTGCCAACCTGCCCGACTTCGCCGACCTCGTGGACAAAGTGGGGCCGTCGGTCGTCAATATCCGCACCACCACGCGTATCTCCACGGCTCAGCGCGGCCTCCCGCCGGGCATGGATCAAGGCGACATGTCGGAATTCTTCCGCCGGTTCTTTGGCATCCCGCTCCCGCAAGGGCCGCAGGGTGGGCAGGGCGGCGGGCAGGGTGGCAGCCAGGGCGGAAGCCAGGGCGGCGGTTCGGATTCGGGCCCGGACAGCGGCAACGACACCGAACAGAACAGCGGCGTAGGCTCGGGTTTCATCCTCTCGAGCGACGGCTACGTGATGACCAACGCGCACGTGGTCGACGACGCGGACAGCATCTACGTGACGCTCACTGACAAGCGTGAATTCAAGGCCAAGCTGATCGGCGTGGACGACCGCACCGACGTTGCCGTCGTGAAGATCCAGGCCGCGAATCTGCCGGCCGTGACGATGGGCGACTCGAACAAGGTGCGCGTGGGCGAGTGGGTCGTGGCGATCGGTTCGCCGTTCGGCCTCGAGAACACCGTGACGGCGGGCATCGTGAGTGCGAAGGGGCGCGACACGGGCGACTATTTGCCGTTCATCCAGACCGATGTGGCCGTGAATCCCGGCAACTCGGGCGGTCCGCTCATCAACATGCAGGGCGAGGTGATCGGCATCAACTCGCAGATCTATAGCCGCACCGGTGGTTTCATGGGCATCTCGTTCGCGATTCCGATCGACGAGGCAATGCGCGTGGCGGATCAGCTCAAGTCCACGGGCAAGGTCACGCGCGGCCGCATTGCCGTGGCCATCGGCGAGGTGACGAAGGACGTGGCCGACTCGCTCGGTTTGCCCAAGGCGCAAGGCGCGCTCGTCTCCAGCGTCGAGCCGGGCGGCCCGGCCGACAAGGCGGGCATCCAACCGGGTGACATCATCCTGAAGTTCAACGGCGTGAGCGTCGACGCCGCGACCGACCTGCCGCGCATGGTCGGCGACACGAAGCCGGGCACCAAGGCGACCGTGACGGTCTGGCGCAAGGGCGCAACGCGCGATCTGCCGATCACGATCGCCGAGATGCAGACCGACAAGAGTGCGAAGGCCGACCAGAAAAAGGCGCCCGAGCCCAAGCCGCGCGCGTTGAACGCGCTCGGTATCGCGGTGGTCGATATCCCCGCCGACCAGCTCGCCCAGCTCAAGATCAAGGGCGGCGCGATGGTGGACTCGGTGGATGGCCCGGCACAGCGCGCCGGCCTCCAGAAGGGCGACATCATCCTGCGCGTGGGCGACACGGATATCACCAGTGCGAAGCAGTTCCAGGAGGTGACGGCGCATCTCGACCCGCAGAAGATGGTGGCGGTGCTCGTGCGTCGCGGCGACAACACGCAGTTCGTGCCGTTGCGCCCGCGCGCGCCGGGGCAGAAGTAACGCCGATGCGCACACCCATGCGGTCTGCGTCGGCGGCGCCGGGCGCGCTCGAACGGGCGAGCGCGCACCTCGTGCTCTACGGGCGCGCGTGGTGTCATCTGTGCGAGGACATGCGCGTGGCGCTCGAGCCGCTAGTCGCAGCGGCGGGCGCGCGGCTCGACGTCGTCGATGTTGATTCCGACCCCGCGCTCCAGGCCCGTTACGACGAACTCGTGCCGGTACTCCTTTGCGACGGCATCGAGCTGTGTCACTACCGCCTCGACGTGGCGCGCGTGCGCGCGACGCTGGGCCTGGGTCCGGGCGCACCGAGCGCACCGCCGACTCCGACGGGCGGAGCGTGAAACTAACGGCCGGCACGCCGCGGGACATCTGCGTCGCGCCATGACACATCCGTTACATCACCGGATGGTTCGCCCGTGGGACCCCTTTTCGGCTAAAATAGTCCGGTTTTTCATCTGTTTACGAGGCGTGCCACGCAATCGTTGGGGCGCGCCTTTTTCGCTTGATCGGTACTGAATGGATCATATTCGTAACTTCTCGATCATTGCGCACATCGACCATGGCAAGTCGACGCTCGCCGATCGCATCATCCAGCTGTGCGGCGGCTTGTCCGACCGCGAAATGGAATCGCAGGTGCTCGACTCGATGGATCTCGAGCGCGAGCGCGGCATCACCATCAAGGCGCAGACCGCTGCGCTCACGTACAAGGCGCGTGACGGCAAGGTCTACAACCTGAACCTGATCGACACGCCGGGGCACGTCGACTTCTCCTACGAGGTGAGCCGCTCGCTCTCTGCGTGCGAGGGCGCGCTGCTCGTGGTGGACGCGAGCCAGGGCGTCGAGGCACAGACGGTGGCGAACTGCTACACCGCGATCGAACTCGGCGTGGAAGTCGTGCCGGTGCTCAACAAGATCGATCTGCCCGCCGCCAACCCCGAAAACGCCATCGAAGAAATCGAGGACGTGATCGGCATCGACGCCACCGACGCCACGCGCTGCAGCGCGAAGACCGGCCTCGGCGTGGAAGACGTGCTCGAAGCGCTCATCGCCAAGGTGCCGCCGCCCAAAGGCGCTCCGGAAGCGCCGCTGCAGGCGCTCATCATCGACTCGTGGTTCGACAACTACGTGGGCGTGGTGATGCTCGTGCGTATCGTCAACGGTACGCTGCGGCCAAAGGACAAGATCAAGCTGATGGCCACCGGCGCGCAGTATCCGGTCGAGCACGTCGGCGTGTTTTCGCCCAAGTCGCGCAACCTCGACGAGCTTTCGGCGGGGCAGGTGGGCTTCATCATCGCAGGCATCAAGGAACTCGCCGCGACCAAGGTGGGCGACACCGTCACGCACGCGACCAGGCCGGCCGCCGAGCCGCTGCCGGGCTTCAAGGAAGTGAAGCCGCAGGTGTTCGCCGGCCTCTATCCGGTCGAGGCGAACCAGTACGATGCGCTGCGCGAATCGCTCGAAAAGCTCAAGCTCAACGACGCCTCGCTGCAATACGAGCCGGAAGTTTCGCAGGCGCTGGGCTTTGGTTTCCGCTGCGGCTTCCTCGGCCTCCTGCACATGGAAATCGTGCAGGAGCGTCTCGAACGCGAGTTCGACATGGACCTCATCACCACGGCGCCGACCGTGGTGTACGAGGTCGTGCAGGCGGACGGCAGCACGATCAAGGTCGAGAACCCGGCGAAGATGCCAGAGCCCTCGAAGATCGGCGAGGTCCGCGAGCCGATCGTGACCGTGAACCTGTACATGCCGCAAGAGTACGTGGGTTCGGTCATCACGCTCTGTACGAACAAGCGCGGCAACCAGATCAACATGCAGTACCACGGGCGCCAGGTGCAGCTCACGTACGAAATTCCGATGGCGGAAATCGTGCTCGACTTCTTCGACCGTCTGAAGTCGGTGTCGCGCGGTTATGCGTCGATGGACTACGAGTTCAAGGAATACCGCAGCTCGGACGTCGTGAAGGTCGACATGCTGATCAACGGCGACAAGGTCGATGCGCTGTCCATCATCGTCCACCGTTCGCAGTCGCAGTACCGCGGCCGCGAAGTCGCGGCGAAGATGCGCGAGATCATTCCGCGCCAGATGTACGACGTGGCCATTCAGGCCGCGATCGGCGCGCACATCATCGCGCGCGAGAACATCAAGGCGCTGCGCAAGAACGTGCTGGCCAAGTGCTACGGCGGCGACATCACGCGTAAGAAGAAGCTGCTCGAAAAGCAGAAGGAAGGCAAGAAGCGAATGAAGCAGGTCGGCTCGGTCGAGATTCCGCAAGAGGCCTTCCTCGCCATCCTTCGTGTCGAAGATAAATAAGTAACGCAAATAAGCCGGACAACGGATCTCTACATGAATTTTGCGCTGATACTCTTTGTGCTCGTCATCTTGACGGGCGTTGCGTGGGTTGCAGACAAACTGGTGTTCATGCCGCGCCGGCGCCTCGCCGCCGATGCGGCGGTCGCAGAGTTCGACCGTCAGCAGGAGCGTGTGGGCGAGCGCTTCGCCGATGAGAACGCGCCTGTCACGCGTCAGAACCTGCGCAACGACAAGCTGCGCCAGCCGTGGTGGCTCGAGTACACGGCGAGCTTCTTTCCCGTCATCCTGATCGTGTTCCTCGTACGCTCGTTCGTCGTCGAGCCGTTCAAGATTCCGTCGGGTTCGATGGTGCCCACGCTGCTCGTGGGCGATTTCATCCTCGTGAACAAGTTCGACTACGGCATCCGCCTGCCGATCACGAACACGAAGCTCACCCAGGGCCGGCCGCTCCAGCGCGGCGACGTGGTCGTGTTCCGCTATCCGAAGGATGAGTCGGTCGACTACATCAAGCGCGTGATCGGCCTGCCGGGCGACGTGGTCGCCTATCAGGACAAGCAGCTCACGATCAACGGCAAGCCGGTGCCGGAAGTACCGCAGAGCGACTTCTTCGACGAAGAGCGCATTGGCTATGCGAAGCAGTTCACCGAAGACCTCGGCAACGGCCGCAAGAACAATATCCTCAACAACCCAGCGGTGCCGCCGTTCATCGTGGGCGCAGAGGATTATCCGTATCGCGACAACTGCCAGTACAACGCGCGCGGCGTGATCTGCAAGGTGCCGGCGGGCCATTACTTCATGATGGGCGACAACCGCGACAACAGCGCGGACAGCCGCTACTGGGGCTTCGTGCCCGACGCGAACATCGTGGGCCGCGCGTTCTTCATCTGGATGAACTTCAGCAACCTGCGTCGCATCGGTTCGTTCGAGTAATTCGTGTTTGCTGGACGTGCAATGCACGTCCAGCACGCGCGCGAAGCAGTCATCGAAGCAGCAACAAAAAGCGTAGGCGCGAACACGAGTCTCGCTCGTATCACGCGCATTGCATCTTCGCGCGCTACTTGAAGAATCCCCGGTAACGTCGCTTCGTCACGGTTTTTCGCCCGCCGCCCCTGTTTTCGCCGGGGGCGGCGGGCGCGTTATACTCTCCCCATGCCCCAATCTCCGTTGGAAAGCCGTTTGCGCTACGAATTTCGCAATGCGGAATTGCTGCGTCAGGCTTTAACCCACCGCAGTCACAGTGCCACGCATAACGAACGCCTTGAATTCCTCGGGGATTCGGTTCTGAATTGCGCGGTGGCTGCCCTATTGTTCCAACGTTTTGGCAAGCTGGACGAAGGCGACCTCTCGCGCGTGCGCGCGAACCTCGTCAAGCAGCAGTCGCTTTACGAAATCGCTCAGGCCCTCAATATTGCCGACGGCCTGCGCCTCGGCGAAGGCGAGTTGCGCAGCGGCGGCTTCCGCCGCCCGTCGATCCTCGCCGACGCGCTGGAGGCGATCTTCGGGGCGATCTTCCTCGACGGCGGCTTCGACGCCGCCCAGACGGTCATCAAACGCCTCTACGTGCCGATCCTCGATCACATCGATCCGCGCACGCTCGGCAAGGATTCCAAGACGCTGCTGCAGGAGTACCTGCAGGGTCACAAGATCGCGCTGCCCACTTACACGGTCGTCGCGACGCATGGTGCGGCGCACAATCAGCAGTTCGAAGTCGAATGCACGGTGCCGAAGCTCGACGTGAAGGTGTCGGGCTCGGGCGCAAGCCGTCGCGCGGCGGAGCAGGCCGCGGCGAAGAAGGCACTCGACGAGGTCATGGCCGCGGCGCCCGCGCTGGTTGCGAAGCCGCGCCGCTCGAAGGGCGCGCGTGCTCCCAAACCGGAACCCGAGGTCGTCCCCGGCGTGACCGGCGTGCAGGGCGCGCTCGATCTACGCTCGCCGGAGCGCCGCGAGCGTGTCTCGGCGCGTACCGAGCGTCCGGCGCACACCGCGGCGGCCGAAGGCGCGCCGCTCGCGGTCATTCGCGCGGCGCACGTCCAGGAGCGCCCTGCGGAGAAGGACAAACCGGCTGAAAAGCCCGCGGAGAAGGCCGAACGCGGTGCAGAGAAGGCCAGCGACAAGCCCGCCGACAAGGCCACGGGTTTCGACGTCGTACCGAGCGCCGGCGCCATCGGCCACCGTTCGGCCGCGGTGAAAGCCGAATCGGCGTTGCGCACCGTCGAGCGCGCGCAAACCGCAACGGCCGGCGGCACCAGCGCCGATGCCGAGGCGCATGCCGAAGCCACGACGGCCATTCCCGTGCGCGCGGCCGATGCCGGCCACTGATTCCACTGAGGCGCGCAGCTAGCGCGCCTCCCGTTTTTCTATTCCGGTCCGATCATGAACGCTCCTACCCCCACTCCTGCCGGTTTCCGTTGCGGCATGGTCGCGATCGTCGGCCGTCCGAACGTTGGCAAATCGACGCTGATGAACGCGCTGGTCGGCCAGAAGATCAGCATCACGTCGCGCAAGGCGCAGACCACGCGCCATCGCATCACCGGCATCAACACGATCGACGACGCGCAGTACATCTTCGTCGACACGCCCGGTTTCCAGACGCGCCACAGCACGGCGCTCAACCGCTCGCTGAACCGCGCGGTGACCTCCACGCTCAGCTCGGTCGATGCCGTGCTATTCGTGATCGAGGCCGGCAAGTTCGGTCCCGACGACCAGAAAGTGCTCGACCTGATTCCCCCGATTGCGCCCACGATCCTGATCGCCAACAAGATCGACCGCGTGAACGACAAGGCCACGCTGTATCCGTTCATCCAGCAGGTGCAGGGTCTGCGCGAGTTCCGCGAGATCGTGCCGCTTTCGGCAAATAACCCGGACGACATCAAGCGCCTGCTTGCGACGCTCAAGCCGTATCTGCCCGAAGGCGAGCCGATCTACGGCGAGGACGACCTCACCGATCGCAGCGAGCGATTTCTCGCTGCCGAAATCCTGCGCGAGAAAGTGTTCCGCTGGACCGGCGACGAACTCCCGTACACGAGCACGGTGCTGATCGACAAGTTCGAGCAGGAAGGGCGGCTGCGCCGCGTCTTCGCGACGATTCTCGTCGAGCGCGACACGCAGAAGGCGATGGTGATCGGCCAGAAGGGCGCGAAGCTCAAGCAGATCAGCACCGACGCGCGACTCGACATGGAGAAGCTGTTCGACGGCCCCGTGTACCTCGAAACCTTTGTGAAGGTGAAGAGCGGCTGGGCCGACAACGAAGCCGGGCTGCGCGCCTACGGTTACGAGTAAGCACGACGGGCACCGCGTATGAGTGACGGCGCAGCCGGAACCCTGCACGACGACTGGCCCGCGCACGAAGACGCGCAGGCCGACGAGGCATTCGCACCGGGCGAAGCGCCCGATTCCCGCGGCGCGCGGCGCTCGCCTGCGAAAGGCACCCAAAGCACGACGAGCACGCGAAGCACGAAGGTGACGAAAGGCGCCGCCACGCGCAACGCGATGACCGAAGGCGCGGACGCCACGCTCGAAGGGCGCACCGAATCACGCAACGGCCGCAAGACCACCGCGCGCTCGCAATTGCCGCGCGCTTCGCGCAGCACGACCCCCGATTACCGCATCGCCGAGCAGCCGGCTTTCGTGCTGCACAGCTATCCGTACCGCGAGACGAGCCTCATCATCGATGTGCTCTCGCGCGATCACGGCCGCGTGGCGCTCGTCGCGAAGGGTGCGAAGCGTCCGCATTCGGCGTTGCGCGGCGTGCTGCAAACCTTCCAGCCGCTCGCGCTTTCGTGGACCGGCAAAGGCGAGGTGCGCACGCTCACCGGCGCCGAGTGGGTCGGCGGCATGTTGCCGCTGACCGGCGACGCGCTTCTGTGCGGCTTCTACGTGAACGAGCTGCTGGTGAAGTTCATCGCGCGCGAAGATCCGCACCCCGAACTCTTTCGGCACTACGTCGTGACGCTCACGCGCCTCGCGCACGACGAGCCGCCCGTACAGGTGCTGCGCTCGTTCGAGCGCGTGCTGCTGCGCGAGGCGGGCTACGCGCTCGCGCTCAACCGCACCGTCAACCGCAAGGCCGTCGTGGCCGAAGCTCGCTACGTGTTCGATCCGGAACGCGGCGTGCGCGAAGCATCGGACGAATGGCCTTCTCAATGGCCCCGGCTTTCGGGTCAGACGTTGCTCGACATGGAAGAGGACGACTACCATCGACCCCAGACGGTTGCGCAGAGCAAGGCGCTCATGCGCTTCCTGCTGAACACGTACCTTGGCGGCACGCCGCTCGCGACGCGCCAGATTCTGATCGACTTGCAGAACCTATGAGCTTCTTTCTCACTTCGCCCAACGTGATCGACCTCGGTGTGAACATCGACCACGTCGCCACGCTGCGCAACGCGCGCGGCACCGCTTATCCCGATCCGATCCGCGCGGCGCTCCTCGCCGAAGAGGCGGGCGCCGACGCGATTACGCTGCATCTGCGCGAGGATCGCCGCCATATCGTCGACGCCGACGTGCGCGCGCTGCGTCCGCAACTGCGAACGCGCATGAACCTCGAATGCGCGGTGACGGCCGAGATGCTCGACATCGCGTGCGAGATCAAACCGCACGACGTTTGTCTCGTGCCTGAAAAGCGCGCGGAGCTGACGACCGAAGGCGGCCTCGACGTCGCGGGCCACTTCGACGCCGTTGCCGCCGCCTGCCGCCAGCTTGCCGATGCGGGCTGCCGCGTCTCGCTTTTCATCGACCCGGACGAAACGCAGATCCGCGCGGCGCACGAAACGGGCGCGCCCGTGATCGAGTTGCATACGGGCCGCTACGCCGAGGCGCACGATGCCGGCGAGCAGGAGCGCGAATACGAGCGCGTGGCCACTGGCGTGAGCTGCGGCAACAGCCTCGGACTGAAGGTGAACGCCGGTCACGGTTTGCATTACACGAACGTGCAGCAGATCGCGGCCATCGACGGCATCGTCGAGCTGAACATCGGCCACGCGATCGTTGCGCACGCAATCTTCGCGGGCTGGGAGAACGCGGTGCGCGAAATGAAGGCGATCATGGTTGCGGCGCGCCTCGGCACACGCGGCTGATGGCAACCCCCGCGCCTTCGCGCCGCGCGCATTCGACAGACATCGACGGGAGTCTCATGGCGATCTACGGGATCGGCACCGACATCATCCAGGTGAGCCGCGTGGCGGCCGTCATGGAGCGCACCAACGGGCGCTTCGCGCCGCGCGTGCTCGGCCCGGACGAACTCGCGGTCTACGAGGCGCGCAAGGCGCGCTCGGCGGCGCGGGGCCTGGCGTATCTGTGCACGAGGTTCTCCGCGAAAGAGGCGTTCTCGAAAGCGATCGGCCTCGGCATGCGCATGCCGATGACCTGGCGCGCCATGCAGACCCTCAACGAGCCGGGCGGCCGTCCGGTGATCGTCGCTTCGGGCGAACTCGCTCAGTGGCTCGACGAACGCGGTATCACGGCGCGCGTGAGCATCACTGACGAACATGACTACGCGGTGTCGTTCGTGGTTGCGGAAGTCAACGGCTGATATCTATCGCCGTGCGTTGCGCGGCATCTACGCAAAACTCATCGATGAAGAACAATCCCGGGCCAGTAATGCTCGACGTGGTCGGCACCACGCTGAACGACGACGACGTGCGCCGCCTCGCGCACCCGATGACCGGCGGCGTGATCCTGTTCGCGCGCCATTACGAGAACCGTGCGCAGCTCGTCGCGCTGACCGACGCCATTCGCTCGGTGCGCGAGGACCTGCTGATCGCCGTCGACCATGAAGGCGGCCGCGTGCAGCGCTTTCGCACCGACGGCTTCACCGTACTGCCGGCCATGGGGCGCCTCGGCGCGTTGTGGGACAAGGACGTGCTGCTCGCCACCAAGCTCGCGACGGCAGTCGGCTACATCCTCGCGAGCGAACTGCGCGCGTGCGGCATCGATCTTTCCTTCACGCCGGTCCTCGATCTCGGCTATGGCCAGTCGAAGGTGGTCGGCGATCGCGCGTTCCATCGCGATCCGCGCGTCGTCACGCTGCTCGCCAAGAGTCTCAATCACGGGCTTTCGCTTGCGGGCATGGCCAATTGCGGCAAGCATTTCCCGGGTCACGGCTTCGCGACGGCGGACTCGCACGTCGCGGTGCCTGTCGACGAGCGTCCGCTCGAAGCGATCCTCGGCGAAGACGCGCAGCCTTACGACTGGCTCGGCCTCTCTCTCACGGCGGTGATGCCGGGGCACGTGATTTATCCGAAGGTCGATTCGAAGCCCGCGGGCTTCTCGCGCATCTGGGTCGAGGAGATTCTGCGCAAGCGGCTGCGCTTCACGGGCGCGATCTTCAGCGACGACCTCTCGATGGAGGCCGCGCGCCAGGGCGGTACGCTCACCGAGGGCGCGCGCGCCGCGCTCGAAGCGGGCTGCGACATGGTGCTGATCTGCAACCAGCCGCACGAGGCCGAAAAGGTGCTCGACGCGTTGCGCACCATCGAGCCGCGCCGCGCCGCCAAGGCTTCGGGCCTGCGCATCAAGCGCATGCGCGCGCGCGGCAAGGCGCAGCGCTGGGACAGGATGGTGGCGGACCCGGGGTACGTCGAGGCGCAGGCATTGCTGCGCAGCGTGCTGCCTTGATGCCCTGATTACCGCGTCGGCGCAATGAAAAAAGGCTGTCCTTCGGAAACGAAGGGCAGCCTTTTTACAGCGTGCGGGCGTTCTGCCGATTCAGTTCAGCCGCATGCGCTGGAGCTTGTTGTAGAGCGTCTTGGGGCTGATGCCGAGCAGTGACGCGGCGCGGTGCCGCGTGCCGCCCACGGCGTCGAGCGTCGCGCGGATCAGCATTTCCTCCACGTCGGCGAGCGGCGTGCCCACGGTGACCTGCACGCGGCCGCCGTTCATCTCGCGCGGGCCCGCGCCGCTGCTTTCCTCGGCCTGCAACGTTTCCAGCACCTCGCCCGAGGCGTGCCACGCGCGCCTCACGCGTTCGTGCAGTTCGCGTACATTGCCGGGCCAGTCATACGCAAGGCACTCGCGGACGAACGAGGGCGCGACGAGCCGCGTCGCGCCGGCCAATCCGTGCGCCTGGGCTTCCTGATTGAGCTCGTCGATGCACGCGAGCGCGAGCAGGGCGGCGTCGTCGTCACGCTCTCGCAGCGGCGGCAGCGGGATCGCCGCAGCATCGAGCCGCAGCCACAGATCGTCGTGCAGCGC
Organism: Paraburkholderia sp. CNPSo 3076; assembly: GCF_026343935.1. Taxonomy (NCBI): domain Bacteria; kingdom Pseudomonadati; phylum Pseudomonadota; class Betaproteobacteria; order Burkholderiales; family Burkholderiaceae; genus Paraburkholderia; species Paraburkholderia sp. CNPSo 3076. Next base: position 91,690 of record NZ_JAPMAL010000029.1, read on the forward strand.
GCCCTGCTGGACGGCTTCGCGCGGGTTCGCACGGGTTGCCGCGATCAGGCGGAAATCGGTGCCCACCTCGCTGTTGCCGCCCACACGCATGAAAGTCTGCGAATCGAGCGCGCGCAGCAGCGTTTCCTGCTGCTCGCGCGGCAGGTCGGTCAGCTCGTCGATGAAGAGCGTGCCGCCGCTCGCCTGATCGACGAGACCCGGCTCGCGCTGCTCCGCGCCCGTGAACGCGCCGCGCTCGTGGCCGAACAGCACGCTAGCAAGCGGCCGGCCTGCGGCCGTCTCGGCTACGAGCGAGCGCGCATCACACACGATGAAGGGCCCCTTGCGGCGGCGGCTCAGCTGATGCAGCGTGCGCGCGGCGACTTCCTTGCCCGTGCCGGCTTCGCCGTGCACGAGCAGCGCCGCTTCGGTGGGCGCGAGCTGTTCGAGCGTGTCGTAGACATGCTGGATCGCGCTGCTGCGCCCGAGCATCGGCCCGAAGTGGCCCATCTGGCGCAGTGTGGCGCGCAGCGCGCGGACTTCCTCGGTCAGTTCGTAGGGACGCGGAATGCGCGCGAGCAGGCTGCGCAGGCGCGGAATGTTGACGGGCTTGAGCAGATAGTCCCAGATGCCGTGGCGCAGGCCTTCGATTGCGCTTTCGACCGTGGCGTTGCCGGTCATCACGATCACGGGCAGCGCGCCGCCTGGCGGCTGCGCGGGCAAATGCGGCAGCAACTCGAGGCCGCCGCCATCGGGCAGGTTCAGATCGACGAGTACGACGTCGGGGATAAAGCGCGCAAGTGCGGCGCGCGCCTCGGCGAGGGTGGCAGCGGTGTCGACGGAGAACCCGTCGGCCGACAGGATCGCAGAGAGTCCTGACAGGCTATTGGGATCGTCTTCGACAATCAGGGCGTGTGGCATGGCGGTAGCGGCTTACGGATGAGCGCAGTCGCGCCGGCGCTGCGCGCGCGGGGACGCGCACGCGCCCCACCAGGCAGCCGCGCGGCGCGCAGAAGCGCGGCACGATGCGAAAGATTTCACCGAGATCACGGAGATGTCTCGTAGCAGGGTGTTCAGTTCCGGTCCTCCCAGTTGTGCTGCGCCAGAGCGGGGGCGCGACGGCGTTGCCCGGCAGCGAGGCGGCCGGGCAGCAGTGCATGCCCGAAGCGCCAGGCGCTTTGGCATGCGTGCAACCCCCTGCTTACCTGCGAGTGGGCGACGACCGTACCGGCCATGCCGTGGACGGTGCGTCAGTCGCGCGGGCGGTGCGCGTCGAACCAGCGGCGCACTTCCAGTTCTGCCTCGTCACGCGTCTTGCCGTAACGTTCCTGGATAAGCCCGGCGAGCCGATCCGCACGGCCTTCGGCTTTTGCGAGTTCGTCGTCCGTCAACTCGCCCCATGCCGCTTTGGCCTTGCCGATCAACTGCTTCCACTTGCCTTCGGCAATGTCGTTATTCATTGTGTTTCTCCTGATAAGGGGAAAGAGTATGGAACGCATGCCCTATCACCTCACAGCAGAAACCGTGCCGCGAGTGTCACTTTGACCGGTGCGCGCCGCGCTTGCTCGCCGCTTGCCCGCTGAAGACGGCAAGCATGCAATTCGTTGCGCATAACCGGTAAGGTTTTCCGTAGCACTCTCAAACATACACGTTCGGCAAAAAAAGAAAAAGCGCCCCGAGTGGGCGCTTTCATAGCGGTGTCCGCCTTTTGCCGCCAGAGCAGCGGGCGGACGCCGTATTGGCCTGAGGTGCCTTTAGGCTTTAGGCGCGGCTGCGGTACTCGTTCGTACGCGTGTCGATTTCGATCTTGTCGCCGATGTTGCAGAAGAGCGGCACTTGCAGCTCGAAGCCGGTGTTCAGCTTGGCGGTCTTCAGGACCTTGCCCGACGACGTGTCGCCCTTGACGGCCGGTTCCGTGTAGATGATCTCGCGCACCAGCACGGTCGGCAGTTCGACCGAGATGGCCTTCTCGTTGTAGAACACGACTTCGCAGCCCATGCCGTCTTCGAGGTAGTTCAGGGCGTCGCCCATCATCTCGCCTTCGACTTCGAACTGGTTGTAGTCGGCGTCCATGAACACGTACATCGGGTCGGCGAAGTACGAGTACGTCACTTCCTTGCGATCCAGCACGACGACGTCGAACTTGTCGTCCGCCTTGTACACGGTTTCCATGCCCGCGCCGGTCAGCAGGTTCTTGAACTTCATCTTCACGACGGCGGAATTGCGGCCCGATTTGTTGTATTCGGCCTTCTGCACGACCATTGCGTCGTTACCGATCATCACGACGTTGCCGACGCGGAGTTCCTGTGCGGTCTTCATAGTAAAAAACTGTCCTGTCCAGATTGAGTAGCTTGGAGTGTGCTCGACGGCAAACGTCGCAAGCGGATTCGGTTGATGCTGCTGGGTAGTTGCTGCGACCCCCTTTCATGCATGCACGATGAGGGCGCGAAACTCGAAGCGCTTGAGACGGCTGCCGTCGGATAACCGCTTATTTTAACTGACTTTTTGCGAATTCGGCGAGATTTCCGGCGAGATCGCCAACCTGCCCGAGTTCGACGGCCCAGGCGTTCGCGCGCGCCGCGTAGAGGGGCAAATGCTGTGCAAAATCGGCCCAGTCCAGCGTGCCGCGGCCATTCCACGCATGCCAGAAGCGTTCGAGTGCGGCACGCGGCGCCTTCGGCAGCGTGCGGCCGTAGTGCGCGAGCGCGGCGTCGAGCTTCGGCAGATGGGCATCGTCGGCTTGCGGATAGATGTGCCACACGAACGGTCGCGCGGCCCATTGCGCGCGCACGAACGAGTCCTCGCCGCGCACGAAGTTGAGGTCGCTCGCCCAGAGCAGAGGGTCGTAACTGCGCTGCTCGGTGAAAGCCAATGCGTGCGCGCGCAGCGCGCCGCGCGTGGCCTGCGAGCCTGCGCCGAACGCCGGCTCGCCGAAAAAGCGCGCGAGCGCGCCAGAGATGCGGCCCTCCGGCACGAGCAGGACCACCGGTTTCGCGCCGTCGCGCCATTGCTCGAGCAGCGGGTCGACGGCGGGGTTCTCATAGGCGAAAAGCGAGATCACGGTCGCTTCCGGGCCGGGCGGCGGGCCGCCCGTGGCGCGCTGCCACCATGCGGCGCGCTTGTCGGGCGAGCGCTCGAAGTCCGCGCGCCCGGCATCGAGCGTGCGCTCCTTGAGTACGCCCCCCGTGCCGGGGCCGAGGCCGGGAAAGAAAAAGTGCTTGGCAAGCGCGTAGCGCGGGTGCGGCGAGGGCCGCAGATGAAAGTCGGCCACCCAGTCTTCGGCGCTCAAGTATTCGAGATTGAGCCAGACGGGCTTGCGCGCGCGCTCGGCCATCGCCGCGACGTAGACGCCCGGCAGCTCGCACGCGAACGCCTCGATCACGACATCGGCGATCTGCAGCGTGTCACCCGCGTGCTCGGGCTCGTGCCAGTGCTCGACGAGTACGCCTTCGACCGCTTGCGTGGCGCGGTCCGGGTCGAGCGCGGGGCAGAGCTTCTGGAACGCGTGCAGGTCGTCGACGAACAGGCGCACCTGCCAGCCGTGCTCGTGCGCGAGCTGGCGCGCGAGCCGCCAGCACACGCCGATGTCGCCGAAATTGTCGACGACGGCGCAAAAGAGGTCGCAGGCGATGGTGCTGGCGCTGGCGGCGGTGGGTGTGGGGGCTTCTGTCATGGGTAGCGTGCGACGCTGAGAATCAAGACCGCCATGCCGCAAGCGGGCGCAGAACGCCCGGCCGGCAAGTTCGGCGCAGGTTCCGCGCAGCATGGAATGATCTAAACTTGCGATTCTAGGACACAGCCATGAACGCGTCGCGACGGCGGCGCTGGGCCAGGTCTCACCTCTCTCTCGACGCACCGCCCGTCCCCGAAACTGGATGACCGACACCGACGTTTTCGACCCGAAAAAGGCGCTCGCGCAGTTGCCGCATCTGCCGGGCGTGTATCGCTACTACGACGCGCAAGGCGCGGTCCTCTACGTCGGCAAGGCGCGCGACCTGAAAAAGCGCGTGTCGAGCTACTTCACCAAGACGCAGCTTTCGCCGCGCATCGCGATGATGATCACGCGTATCGCGCGCATCGAAACCACGGTCACGCGTTCCGAGGCCGAGGCGCTGCTGCTCGAGAACAACCTCATCAAGGCGCTCACGCCGCGCTACAACATCCTTTTTCGCGACGACAAGTCGTATCCGTTTCTCAAGATCACCGGGCACAAGTTCCCGCGCATGGCGTACTACCGCGGCGCGGTGGATCGCAGCAACCAGTACTTCGGGCCGTTTCCGAGCGCCTCGGCGGTGCGCGAGAGCATCCAGATCCTGCAGCGCGTATTCCAGTTGCGCACCTGCGAGGACTCGGTGTTCAACAATCGCACGCGGCCTTGCCTGCTGCATCAGATCGGGCGCTGCACGGCGCCTTGCGTGGGTGCCGTCAGCGAAGAGGACTACGCGCGCGACGTGAACAACGCATCGCGCTTTTTGCTGGGCCGCCAGAACGAGGTGATGAAGGAGCTGGAGACGAAGATGCACGCGTTCGCCTCGGAGCTTAAGTTCGAGCAGGCGGCGTCCGTGCGCAACCAGATGAGTTCGCTTTCGACCGTGCTGCACCAGCAGGCCATCGAAACGGGCAGCGAGAGCGACGTCGATATTCTTGCCGTGGTGGCGCTGGGCGGCCGCGTTTGCGTGAATCTCGCGATGGTGCGCGGCGGCCGGCATCTGGGCGACAAGGCCTATTTCCCCGCGCACGTGGAGCGCGCGCTGACCGACGAGGAGGGCGGCGTCGCGGAGGAAATCGACAGCGAGACCGTGGTCGCGGCGAGCGCGCTGAAGTCGCTGCCAACGCTCGCGCGCAAGACGGTGGAGGACTACGTCGAGGAAGCACAAGCGGACGACGCACAAGACGACGCAGCGCTTGAAGCGGATCCGCTCGCCATCGCGGCCGAGCTTGCCGATGATGACGACGTGGCAAGCGATGCCGAACCTGCCACGCCCGCGCTCGAGGCGCAGGCGGATGCGCGCAGGACGCGCGAGATCGGCATCGAATCCGAAGTGCTCGACGCCTTCATCGCGCAGCATTACTTCGGCAATCGCGTGCCGCCTGTGCTGGTCGTGAGCCATCCGCCCGCGAACCGCGAACTCGTGGACGTGCTGAGCGAGCAGGCGGGGCACAAGGTCACGGTGCTGCGTCAGCCGCAAGGCCAGAAGCGTGCATGGCTTGCCATGGCCGAACAGAACGCGCGGCTCGCGCTCGCGCGACTGCTTTCCGAGCAGGGCTCGCAGCAGGCCCGCACGCGCACGCTCGCGCAACTGCTCGGGCTCGAACTGGACGATCTCGGGCATCTGCGCATCGAGTGCTTCGACATCAGTCACACGATGGGCGAGGCGACCCAGGCCTCATGCGTGGTGTATCACCACCACAAGATGCAGTCGGCCGAATACCGGCGCTACAACATCACCGGCATCACGCCCGGCGATGACTACGCCGCCATGCGCCAGGTGCTCACGCGGCGCTACGAGAAGATGGTCGCGCAAGCGGCGCGCGCCGAAGCCGACGAGGCGCCTCCACCGCCCGTGCCGGTGCCTGATCCCGCCGACCCGGATGCAGCGGCGCAAGCCGTGGAGGCCACCGAGGCCACCGAGGCAGTCGAAGCCCCGCCGCCCGGCGGCACGCTGCCCAACATCGTGCTGATCGACGGCGGCAAGGGGCAGGTCGAGATCGCGCGCCAGGTGTTCACCGAATTGGGTCTCGATCCGGCGATGCTGGTGGGCGTGGCAAAGGGCGAGGGCCGCAAGGTCGGCCTCGAAACGCTCGTATTCGCCGATGGCCGCGCGCCGCTCGAACTCGGCAAGGAGAGCGCGGCGCTCATGCTCGTCGCGCAGATCCGCGACGAGGCGCACCGCTTTGCCATCACGGGCATGCGCGCGAAGCGCGGCAAAACGCGCCAGACTTCGCGTCTCGAAGAACTGGAGGGCGTGGGGGCGAAGCGTCGCCAGCGCCTGCTCGCGCGCTTTGGCGGCCTGCGCGGCGTGATGGCGGCGAGCGTGGAGGATCTGGCGAGCGTGGAGGGCATCTCGCGCTCGCTCGCCGAGCAGATCTACCAGCAGCTTCACTGATGCGGCGGCGTCGTTGGCCAGGTCCGGCTTGGCCATTCCTTACGGTTGCTTGTGGCACGTGCGGCGACGCGGCACAATTGCATCTCCCATAATTGCATCTCCCCCGACAGATAGCGCCAGCCGATGCCGTTCAATATTCCGATTCTCCTGACCTGGCTGCGGATCCTGGCGATTCCGCTCGTGGTTGGCGTGTTTTATCTGCCGCAGACGATGCTTTCCCCGATGCAGCAGAACGTGCTGGCGATGCTGCTCTTCGTGCTGGCGGCGCTCACCGACTGGTTCGACGGTTTTCTCGCGCGCAAGTGGAATCAGACCTCCTCGTTCGGCGCCTTTCTCGACCCCGTCGCGGACAAGCTCATGGTGACCGCGGCGCTGCTCGTGCTCGTGCATCTGCAGCGGCTCGACGCCGTGATCGCGCTCGTGATCGTCGGACGCGAGATCGCCATCTCGGCGCTGCGCGAGTGGATGGCGCAGATCGGCGCGTCGAAGAGCGTGGCCGTGAATTCGCTCGGCAAGTTCAAGACCGCGTGCCAGATGGTTGCGATTCCCATGCTGCTGTTTTACGCGCCGCTCACGCTCGGCGGCGTGACGCTGTTCGACTCCCGCGTGTGGGGGGCGTGGCTCATCTACGTGGCAGCGTTCCTCACGATCTGGTCGATGCTCTACTACATGAAGCTCGCGTGGCCCCAGATCCGCGAACGGGGGAGTTTGTAACCTCTACGCTGTGAATCCCTCGTGTCTTTTTCCAAAAAGATCATGCGAAGGGGTTGACACGATTCTGCGGGTTATACATAATCTCACTTCTCCGCTGCACGACACAGTAGCAAGCAAGCAAATGCGGTGGAGATAGCCGAAGATAAGCGGTGGTTAAGCAAAGTCTGAAGCAAATATGCGGGAGTAGCTCAGTTGGTAGAGCGCAACCTTGCCAAGGTTGAGGTCGCGAGTTCGAGCCTCGTCTCCCGCTCCAGAATTTAGGGTGACGCGTTTTTTTTGCGGTAGGAAAAAACGCGGCGCCGAAGCAGCAAAAGTCGCAGTAAAGCAGGACATTTGCGGGAGTAGCTCAGTTGGTAGAGCGCAACCTTGCCAAGGTTGAGGTCGCGAGTTCGAGACTCGTCTCCCGCTCCAAATGCCAAGGGGAAGCAGCGCTTCCCTTTTTGTTTGGCAGGCTTTGATCAGCGTATCAAGCCTCAAACAAATCTGTCCGGTCGTTGTGGGCGCATGCAGTCTGCCTTCTGTTTGCCTCATTCCGGTCAGTCCGCTTCTGGCGCGATAGCAAAGCGGTTATGCAGCGGCCTGCAAAGCCGTGTAGGCCGGTTCGACTCCGGCTCGCGCCTCCAGATGCAAAACAAAAGCCACCTTCGGGTGGCTTTTGTTTTTTGCGCCCGTTTTCCTGCGCTTTTAGCGATGCGCTAACGTACGTAGCGCAAAATAGCCGGAACCCTTCCTCTCCGGTTTCCCGTCATGTCCATCGAACTCCCTGAAGACGCGCGCACCGAAGCGATCGCCTCCATTCAGCGCTATTTCGACGCCAACATGGAAGAGCCGATCGGCAACGTCGCGGCGGGCGCGCTGCTGGGCTTCTTTCTCGAAGAGATCGCGCCGGCGGTCTACAACAAGGCCGTTGCCGACGCGCAGGAGAGCATGCAGGCGCGCATCGTCGATCTCGACATCGATCTGCACGAGGAGCCATTCCAGTACTGGCGCAAATACGAGCAACCGCGCCGGCGCAAGTGAGCGCTGCGCTGTGGCGGGTTTGTGACGCGCGCGGCGCGCGGCATAATCGTGGTCATTGACGATGCTTTGATGGAAATCACCAACCATGACCGTGCAGTCCACCGCCTTGCCGCTGCCCCAATTCGACTGGCAATGGAAAGCCTTTGATGCGCTCGACGCGCGCGAAGTCTACGCCATGCTCAAACTGCGCTCCGACGCGTTCGTCGTCGAGCAGAACTGCGTGTATGGCGATATCGACGGTCTCGACTTCGGCGCGTGGCATCTGTTCGCATGGAGCGAGCAGGGCGGCGTGCGCGAGCTTGCGGGCTATCTGCGCGTGCTGCTGCCTGACGCGCAGGACGCCGACGTGCGCATCGGCCGCGTGGTGACGTCGCAAAACCACCGCGGCATCAAGCTCGGCAACGCGCTGCTCGAACGCGCCATCGCGCAGATCGAGCGTCAATGGCCGGACGTCGCGATGCGTCTGCATGCCCAGGCGCACCTGCAGAAGTTCTACGGTGCGTTCGGCTTCTCACCCGTTGGCGAGATTCACGACGAGGACGGCATTGCGCACGTGTGGATGCGCTCGGCCTGATTCGACGTCGATCGCACCTTACGCCGGCACTCAAGTGCTTTACGTGCGTAGGGTGCGCCCTTCCTCCTGACGCTCGCCGTCCGCCGGACGCATGCCGGGCCGCCGGTCCCGCTGCAAGCGTCCACGCGCGGATAGCCGCATCCAGTGGCGCAGCGCGACCAGCGCGCCGACCACGCTCATCATCGACCCCGGAATCCACAGCAGCAGCCCGCCGATCTGCTGGTCGCGCATGGGCGAGAGCCAGGTGAACGCGCGGCCGCAGATCGAGTAGACCGGGTAAAGCTCGTGCGGCGTGAAGAAGATGAACGCGCCGAGCACGATCTGCGGCGGAATCGCCGCGATCACGACGAGCACACGCTTGCCCGGCGAGAGGCGCGCGGGCGGCGCGGGGCGCGAATCGAGCACGAGCCACCAGAACAACAGCCCGTCGATCACCATGCTCCAGTTCATGACGCGGTAGAGACGCCAGTCGAGCATCGCGATGAAATGGATCGGCGAAAAGAGCCAGAAGTAGATGAGCCCGACGAAGAGCCCGACCGCGACGACGGGATGCATGACGATGTCGAGCGCCCCGCGCACGGGCCGTGCGGCGAGCGCGGGGCGCACGAAGCGCTGCCGCCATCTGAACGGAATGCCCGCGCGCAGCGCCGCGCCCGGGTAGGCGAGCGCGATGAAGAACGGCCCCAGATGGTGCAGCACCAGGTGCTGCACGCGATGCATGAAGAACTCGTGCTCGAAGTAGTAGTCGAGCCGCGTATGCAGCACGACGTAGAGCACGCCAAGCCCGAACCAGAACGAGATCTGGCGTGCGAGCGAGACCCGCGCGTGCCGCTTGCCGCGCACGAACAGCACCGCCGCGAGCAGCGTGCTGATCATCACGGTCGGTGAGGGCTCCCAGGGTTGGAGCCAGTAGAGCAGGGTCATCGCGAGCATGGCGGCGGCTTCATCGCGGATTCAACATGCTTGCGCGCGCAACCAGTCGTGTATGCGCGCGGTGGTATTGCTGCGGACTCACTGCCCCGCGGGCGGCTTGACCGCGAACGGCGTGTCGAGTGTTTCCCCGTCCGAGAACTGCAGCTTCACGTTCACCGTGTCGCCCGGCGCGACCTTGTGCTTCGCCTTCTCCAGCATCAGGTGATAGCCGCCCGGTGCGATGGCGAGCGTGCCGTGCGCTGGCACCGTCGCCTTGTGCACCATGATCATCTTCTGCGTCGAGCCATTCGAGACCGTCTGATGCAGCATGACCATGCCGTAGGCGTCGCTCGATACACCCACGAGGTCGACCGGCTGGTCGCCATCGTTCTTGAGCGTCACGTAGCCCGCAGCCGGGAGGTCGTTGGGCAGCCAGCGTACCCATGCGTCCTGTGCGCTCAGCGTGCCGGCGGCGGCGTGTGCGGCGGGCGCGAAGGCGGCGAGCGCACCGAAGGTGCTCAGCGCGCAGCCGAGCGAGACGGTGAGTGACTTGAGATTCTTCGTCATAACGTTTCCTGTTGCGATTGCTGTTGCGTCAAAACCCGATGATTGGACCGGCGAGGCGGCATGCGTTCACGCCGTGTCGTTTATGACGCGGCGCAGGTCATGCGCGATCGCGTCCGGAGAGTCGTGATCGGTGGCGAGCAGGCGCGCATGACCTTGCGCGTCGAACACATACACTGCCGAACTGTGCGTGACTTCGTAGCTGCCGTCGGGGTCGCGCTTTTCCATCTGGTAGGCCACGCGGTAGCGCCGCGCGAGCGACTCGATCTGGGCGTCGGTGCCGGTCAGGCCGCGCGCATGCTGGGCGTCGAACGCGCCGACGTAGGCGTGCAGGGCCTGCGGCGTGTCGCGCGCCGGATCGACGCTGATGAAGAGTATCCGCACTTTGCCGGCATCGGGGCCGAGCTTCGCTATAACCTGCATCAGGCGCGCCATGGTTTCCGGACAGACGTCCGGGCAATGCGTGTAGCCGAAGTAGACGAGCGTCGTGCGTCCGCGAAAACTGGCGCTCGTCACGCCCTGGCCGTTGTCGGCCGTGAGCGCGAAGTCGAGGTCGGGCAGATGGCCACTCACGTCCGTGAGCTGCCACGGCTCGCCCGGGTGCGAGCACGCCACGAGCAGCACTGCGCCAGCCGCCACCGCCGAGTGCCGCAGGTTGCGCGTGCCGCCGTGGAGGCCGCCGCACAGGAGGGCGCGGAACGTGCGCAGCGTGGACTCGAAGGTGGGGAACAAAGGCAATCTCGTCGACTCGATTGGATTACGTTGGCCGCGCTCGCTCAGACCACCGGGCTCGGCTTGTCGCTGCGACTGTAGCAAAATTGGTTCCGCGCGGTCGCGAGCGCCCCGGTTCTGCGGATCGCTCGCGTCGATATGCCGCATCTTCGAGTCCGGGATGCCTGCACAGGCGGTCAGCCCCTTACTTTCTCGATAATCGATCCAAGGCGCGGTAAGATTCGCACACTTTCCCTGGGCGCAGCCCGGGGCCATACCCGGCCAGCAGGCCGATGGGTGAAAAGAACGCAATGCAAGCACTTCCGGCAGTTCTGCCGCCTGAACAGACGGCATTTTTCTTCGATTTCGACGGCACCCTCGTCGATCTCGCGCCCACGCCCGATGGCGTGCTCGTCCGTCCGGACATGCTCGCGCTGCTGCGCGAGTTGCGCCGCGCGACGCACGGCGCGGTGGCGATCGTCTCCGGGCGCGGCATCGAGAGCATCGACGGTTTTCTCGGCATGCCCGATCTGCCCGTGGCGGGCCTGCACGGCGCCGAGCGGCGCGACGCCAACGGCGACACGCAGCGTGTCGGCTTCAACGATGAGCGCTTGCTGCACATGGAGCAGGTGCTCGCGGAGGTGGTGCGCACGCATGCGGGCATGCTGCTCGAGATCAAGGGCGCGTCGCTCGCGCTGCACTACCGCAACGCCCCGGAGCACGAGGGCACCGCGCGCGCCTCGACCGAGCGCCTCGCCGCCGATTACGCCGACGCCTACGTGCTGCAGCCCGGCAAGATGGTCTACGAAATCAAGCCGAAGGACGTCGACAAGGGCCGTGCGCTGCGCGCGTTCCTCGACGAGCCGCCGTTCGCGGGCCGCCGCCCGGTGTTCGCCGGTGACGACCTGACCGACGAGAAGGGCTTCGCCGTCGTCAACGCGCTGGGCGGGCTGTCGATCAAGGTCGGCGGCGGCGACTCCATCGCGCAGACGCGCGTCGACTCGGTCGACGCGCTGATCGGCTGGCTCGCATCGCTCGTTGCGGCCATGCCGGGCGCCCGGTGACCGCGCGCATGCCTCGCTTCATTGCCCACGTAGATCGCCTGACTTGCCCGAGCCGAGGCCTCGCCTCGCAAGCGCCACGCTTTCCTGATTTCCTGCACGGACCCCGCCCCTCATGAGCCGATTGATCATCGTGTCGAACCGCGTCGCGCCGATTTCCGAAGGCGGTCCGGCCGCGGGCGGCCTCGCGGTGGGCGTGTACGACGCGCTCAAGGAAACCGGCGGCATGTGGTTCGGCTGGAGCGGGGACGTGCTCACCTCCGGCCAGCCGCAGATCGCGCTCGAAGAGCGCGGGCCCGTGACCTTCGCCACCATTGGCCTGTTGCGGCGCGACTATGACCAGTACTACCGCGGTTTCTCGAACGCGACGCTCTGGCCCGCGTTCCACTACCGCGCCGATCTCGTCCAGTACGACCGCCACGAGTACGAGGGCTATAGTCGCGTGAACGCGTGGCTCGCGCAGCAGCTCGTGCCGCTGCTGCGCGAAGACGACGTGATCTGGGTCCACGACTATCACCTCATTCCGTTCGCCCAGGCGCTGCGCTCGGGCGGCGTGAAGAACCGGATCGGCTTCTTCCTGCACATTCCGTTTCCGGCCTCGCAGGTGCTGCTGGCGGTGCCGCCGCATCGCGAGCTGGTTCAGGCGCTGTGTGCGTTCGACCTGCTCGGCTTCCAGACCAAGCCCGATCTGCGCGCCTTCTGCGACTACATCGTGAACGAGGCGGGAGGCACGACGGCGATGCAGCCGGACGGCCTCACGCGCATCGAAGCGTTCGGGCAGACGCTCTGCGCGGGCGATTACCCGATCGGCGTCTATCCCGATGAGATCGCGGAACTCGCCAAGGCCGGCGAGCGCGGCAAGCCGGTGCGCACGCTCAAGTCCACGCTGCATGGGCGCAAGGTCATCATGAGCGTGGACCGGCTCGACTACTCGAAGGGGCTAGTAGAGCGCTTTCGCGCCTTCGAACGCCTGCTCGACCACGTGCCCGCACAGCGCAACAAGGTCTCGTTCGTGCAGATCGCGCCGCCCACGCGCGCCGACCTGCACGCGTATCAGGACATCCGGCTGCGCCTCGAGGCGGAGTCGGGGCGCATCAACGGCCGTTACGCGGAACTCGACTGGACGCCGATCTGGTACATCCACCGCCAATACGAACGGGCGGTGCTGGCCGCGCTGTTCCGGGCGTCGAACGTCGGCTACGTCACGCCGCTGCGCGACGGCATGAACCTCGTCGCCAAGGAATACGTGTCGGCGCAGGATCCCGAGGATCCGGGCGTGCTCGTGCTCTCGCGTTTCGCCGGCGCGGCGCAGGAGCTGTCGGGCGCGCTGATCGTCAATCCGCTCGATATCGACGGCATGGCCGATGCGCTGGGTACCGCGCTTGCCATGCCGCTTGCCGAGCGCCTCGCGCGCTATCAGGACATGATGGCCCAGTTGCGCGAGAACAATGTCTCGGTCTGGCGCGACCGCTTCATGCGCGATCTCGGCCGGGTCAGCGTGCGGCAAGGGGTGAGCGTTCCGCCGCTCGAGCGGGCGCAGGGCTGAGCACCCGCGCCTCGCGCACCCACGCGAGAGCAAATAAAAAACCGCTTCAGTCAATGCACTGAAGCGGTTTTTTTGCGCCTGGGCGCTGGGGCAAGGCCCAGCGGGCGAGACGCCCGCCTGCCCGGTGTCAGGCCACGTGCTTTTCGTCTGCCTTCTTGCTGCCCAGATGCAGCGTCGACTGCTTGCCGTACTGCTTGGCGAGGAGGTCGCGGTAGAGGCCCGGACGGTTGCGCAGCTCTTCCGGACTGCCGTCGTCGATCACCTTGCCTGCGCTCATCACGATGATGCGGTCGAAGTTGTTGAGCGTGGAGAGGCGGTGCGCGATCGCGATCACCGTGCGGCCCACCATCAGCCGGTCGAGCGCCTGCTGGATGGCCTCTTCGGACGCGCTGTCGAGCGCCGAGGTGGCTTCGTCGAGCAGCAGGATCGGCGAATTCTTGAGAATGGCGCGCGCGATCGCGATGCGCTGGCGCTGGCCGCCCGACAGCTTCACGCCGCGGTCGCCCACGATCGTGTCGTAGCCCTCGGGCATCGCCTCGATGAATTCGGCGCAGCGCGCTTCGCGGGCCGCGGCGAGCACTTCCTCGCGGCTCGCCTCGGGGCGCCCATAGGCGATGTTTTCGTAGATCGAGCGGTGCAGCAGCGAGATGTCCTGCGGCACGAGCGCGATGGCGTGGCGCAGGCTGTCCTGGGTGACCTGCGCGATGTTCTGGCCGTCGATCTTGATGGCGCCGCCCTGGGCGTCGTAGAAGTGCTGCAGCAGTGCGAGCACCGTGGTCTTGCCCGCGCCCGATTTGCCGATCAGGCCCACGCGCTGGCCGGCCTCGATGCGCAGGTCGAAATGGTCGAGGATCGACTTGCGGTGCGGATACGCGAAGGTCACGCCCTCGAAATCGACGCGGCCGCCCTGGGCCACGAGCTCCTTGGCGTCGTCGCGGTCGGGCATGCCGTGCGGCTCCAGCAGCGTCTGCACGGCCTCGGCGAGGCGTGCCACGTGCTGGGTCACGTCCACGAGCGCCACGGCCAGGTCGCGCGTGCCGTGCAGGATCGTGAAGCCGAGCGAGCTGACCAGCACGATGTCGCCCGACGTCGCCTTGCCCTGATCCCAGAGCCACAGCGCCCAGCCGAGCAGGCCGGCGGACAGCATGGCCGTGATCACGGCGTGCAGCAGACGCAGCTTTTCGAGGTAGAGCAGGCTCGAGCGGCGCGCGTCGAGTTCGGCCTTGACTGTCGAGCCGAAGCGCTTTTGCTCGCGGAACGTCATGCCGAAGGCGCGCACGAGCGCCATGTTGCCGATTACGTCGACGAGCTCGCCATCCACCGCGGCCGCTTTCGAGGCGAAGGTGTGGTGGCGCGACGAGCCGCGCCCGGCCAGCTTGAAGAGGATCACCGAAAGGATCGCCGAGCAGAGCAACAGGCCGGCCGCCATCAGCGGATTCACGACAATGATCATGACGATCGCGCCGGCCACGGCGATACAGGGCGGCAGCACGTTCCAGGCAGTGGTGTTCTCGGCCGTGTAGACGGCGTTCGACGTCGCGGTGATGCGGCTGGCGAGCGTGCCGGGCTGCTTTTCGGCGTAGTAAGTGGGCGAGTGTCCGCTCAGGTACTGGAAGAGGTCGCGCCGCAGGTCGCCCGTCACGGTGACGAAGGTGTGCGCCGCGAACCAGCCGCCGACCCGCCAGAGCAGGTTGTCGGCGGCGATCAGGCCGACGAGGATGGCGAACGCGGTCCACAGCGGGCCCGGATGATGCCGTCCCGTTCCGAGCACGTCGATCAGATGCTTGATGGCGTACTGCGAGGCAAGCGCGCAGCCGACGGCCGCGAACACGCTGGCGAGCACGACGGTGTGGGCGAACGGATGGCGCTTGATGTAGCGGAAAAGGAACGCGAGCGGGCGCCGCGCATAGCTCGCGAGCTTTGCGTTGTGGGCGTTACGCTGTGCGATGGTCAGATGTTCCAATTGATCGGGTGGTCGGTCTGACGGAATTTCGTCCGTGCAAGTTCAAAGGAAGGTAGCTGGCGCTGAGGCGACGAAGGGCTTCGGGCGCGCGGCAACGAAGGCGGACTTACCGCATTGTAAACACCCCATGCGCCTGGCGCACCGCCTGTGCCCGGCGGACGCGCATCATATCGCGACACGATAGCGCGGGATACAGATTGGGGACACGTTGTTGCAGCGGAGGTTCAACAGGAATCCCGGACCGTTTTAGAGATAAGGGTTTTAGAGATAGAATTACCGATTGCATCCGGAAAAGCGCTGTGCTTGCCCGCAACGCGCTGCGTGCCGCTTGCGAACCAGGAAACGAGCGGGATGCGCACCGTTGCCGCGACAATCACGCGCAGTTGTTTCCCGCAGCGCAACACCCAATCTAGAACTCTCTTGGAAAACAATGGGTTGCGGAGTGTTTCCGGTTTGTAACAACGTAAAGACTTTGAAATGATCTAGCCGGTATTTACCCTGGACCGGGATAATGCCGACTCGGACGGCGTAGGGAATTTGACAGCTTCTGTGTCAACGGCCGCGAACCCTGCGCGTTTACCGCCTGAACCGCCGCGTGTGCGCTCTCTTGCCGCTTCACAACTGCGTCGGGTCTGTGTCCGGATTTCCGGCGCGGTTAGCGGTACGGAACGCCTGTAAGGCACGTGGCGACAAGGATGCCGCAGCCTGCATAGGTCGATTGTCAAATTTGCAGTCTATTGCCCGATTTATTACGAGGAAGGAGTTCACCACTATGCGAATCGCTCAAATCGCTCCGTTGCACGAGGCGGTTCCTCCCAAGCTGTACGGCGGCACGGAACGGGTGGTCTCCTACCTGACCGAAGCACTGGTCGAGCAGGGCCACGATGTCACGCTGTTCGCCAGCGGCGATTCGATCACCTCGGCAAAGCTCGAAGCGTTCTGGCCGCAGGCACTGCGCCTCGACCCCACGATTCGCGACGTGATGGCTCCACACATGCTGCTGCTCGAAGAAGTTCGCCGCCGCGCGGACGAGTTCGACGTGCTGCACTTCCACATCGACTACTACCCGTTCTCGCTGTTCCAGCGCCAGCCGGTGCCGTTCGTCACGACCATGCACGGCCGTCTGGACCTGCCGGAACTGCAGCCGGTGTTCAGCGCGTTCAACGACGTGCCGGTAGTTTCGATCTCGGACAACCAGCGCATTCCGCTGCAGCAAGCCAACTGGCAGCAGACCGTGTACCACGGCCTGCCGGAAGACGTGCTCACGCCGATTCCGAACGTCGAGCCCGGCTACCTCGCATTCCTCGGCCGCGTCTCGCCGGAGAAGGGCCTTGACCGCGCGATTCGCATCGCCGGCCAGGCGGGCATGAAGCTCAAGGTCGCCGCCAAGATCGACAAGGCCGACCGCGCCTATTACGAAGAAGTCATCAAGCCGCTGATGGCGTTGCCGCATGTCGAGTACATCGGCGAAATCGGCGAGCACGAAAAGCGCGAGTTCCTCGGCAATGCGCGTGCCCTGGTGTTCCCGATCGACTGGCCGGAGCCCTTCGGCCTCGTCATGATCGAAGCCATGGCCTGCGGTACGCCGGTCATCGCGTTCAAGCGCGGTTCGGTGCCGGAAGTCATCGAGAACAGCGTGTCGGGCTTCGTCGTGGAAGACGAAATCAGCGCAGTCGCGGCGGTCAAGCGTCTGTCGACGCTGCCGCGCGAGAAAGTGCGCGCCGCGTTCGAGGCACGCTTCTCGTCGAAGGTAATGGCACGCAACTACGTGGCCGTGTACGAAGAACTGCTGCGCCAGAAGCAACGCACCGTGCTGCGCGAAGTCAACGCCGGCTAAGGTATGTACTGAAAACGGACGCGCTGCGGCGCGCCGGTTTTCCCGCTGTTCCCCAACGCCCCGGTGCAATGCACCGGGGCGTTGTCACATTCGCGGCGGCGGTGGGTGAGGCGCACGCTCAATGTCCCTATAATGGCCGTGCCGTAGAATCCGCGGCGCCCACGAAAGCGTGCTTTGCATGGGACCAGAGTAACGTGCCAAAGCGCGAACTCTGGTCGACAGCTTTGCATGGGACCGGAGTAAGACGCTGAAGCATCAACTCCGGTCGACAGCTATGCATGGGACCAGAGTAAGACGCTGAAGCGTCAACTCTGGTCGACAGAGGAGAATACCCTTGGCCAGAACCCGACCGACGCCCACGGCCACCGTACCCGGTGCCGGGACGCTTTTCGCGCTGCGCGCGATCGGGCTCGTGATCCTCGCGCGCTGGCTGCACTCCATGGCGCAAATGAACTTCGCCGCCGCGCTGGAAGGCATGGCGTCGTCGCCGGCGGCGAGCCTGAATCTCATCTTCCTGTTTCTGCTGATCGTGCTGCCGGGCGCCAGGGCGCGCGTCGAGCGGCCGTTTCACCCGCTGCCGCAGTGGCTGCGCCAGGCGCTGCGCTTTTTCGGCGTGCTCGGCTTTTTGTTCGCGATCGGCTCGATCGGCGTGTTCGTGTGGACCGCCGGCTGGCGGCGCACCTTCCACGCCGTGGCCGACACCAACGGCTGGCTCGTTGCCGCGCCCGCGCTCTATGCCGCCGTGGCCTGGATCTGCCGCCCGCGCGCGCTCTGGCGCAGCAACTTCGCGGCGCGGCGCTTCGCGATCGGCCGCTTCGCCGTTTCGATCGATGCTGCGACGCGCACGACGGTCGTCTGGCAGGAGAGCCGCAAGGTCGGTCAGTACGATGCCCGCGAGCTGTCGGTGCGCTGGCTCTCCGGTGCGCCGCAGGGCGAGGCGGTTGCGTCCGCACCCGCGCGCTTGCCCGCGCCGGTGCAGACCGACGATCCCGCGCCCGCGGCTGGCGTTGCCGAACTGGTTGCCGCTGCGGATTCCGCGGATTCCGGGGATTCCATTGCAGCGCTGGGGGCCGGCCAGTCTGCGGCCACGCCCGAGCCGGGCTCCCCGGCTGCGCAGCGGGCGGCATCGGCCCCCTCTGCTGCGGCGCCTGCGGGTAAGCCCGCGCGCCGCGCAAAGATCGAATTGCTCTGGGATTCGCCCGCTGCGGCGGGCCACAACCGTCAGACTGTGTTTCGCGTAGGGCTCGCCTCCGAAGGCGACCGCACGGCTGCACGCGCCCTCGACGCCGCGCTCAAGCAGGTCTGACGGCCGGCAGGCCGGACGCATTGCGCGACGTCTGCGCTCGAGCCGCTTTACCATTGCTTGCCGTTCCTGTCGTCCACCGGAAGGAGTTGCAATGCTGATACGCTGGTTGCTCGCCGCCGTTCATCTGCTCGCCTTCGGCTTCGCGCTCGCTTCGATCCTGCGGCGCACGCGCGGCCTGCGCCGCTGTACGTCCACCGAAGACCTGCCGATGATCTTCAGCGCCGACAACGGCTGGGGCGGCTCCGCGGTCGTCCTGATCGTGACTGGCGCCATGCGTGCATTCGGCGGTTTCGAGAAGGGCGCTGAGTACTACATCCATGAACCGCTCTTTCTCGTGAAGATGGCTGCGCTCGTGCTGATCCTTCTGCTCGAAATCGCACCCATGATGGCGCTGCTGCGCTGGCGCCTCGCGGCGCGGCGCGGCGACGTGCCGGATCTCACCGGCGCGCCGAAATACGCACGCATCGGCAGATGGCAGACGCTTTTGCTCGTCGTGATGGTGTTCGCGGCCACGGGCATGGCGCGCGGCATCGGTCTCGATACCGGCGGCGAGTAGGGCGCGCGCGATCGCCTTCGATTGTTTGATTCGGATTGCTTACAGTGGAACGCGCCGACCGGACATTTCGCGCAAAGTCGAATCCCAAAGCAAAAGGCCTCGTTGCTTTCGCAACGAGGCCTTTTATTCTTCGGTGTTTGTCGTTACCAACACCAGGAATTCTGGTGGGTAGTACTGGGATCGAACCAGTGACCCCTGCCGTGTGAAGGCAGTGCTCTACCGCTGAGCTAACCACCCGAAGAGATTAAGATTATGCAGGGTGTTTTCGATCTTGTAAAGCCCTTTTTTAAGCATTTTGCGCATCGGCCGCATTGGATTCGGTGGGAGCCGGCTCGGTGCGCCACACTGACGTCCCTTTGATCGCCTTGTCGAGACCATCGAGCACGGCGTTGTGTTCGGCGATTTCTTCGTCGCTCGCCATGATCACCGGCAGATCGATCGACTCGAGCTGGATGCGCGGCGCGGCGGCCGCACCGGGCGCGGCGTGCTCGCCCAGCATGTCGATGACGAGGCTTTCCTGGCCGCGCGTCATCGCGAGGTACACCTCGGCGAGCAGTTCCGAGTCGAGCAGCGCGCCGTGCAGGGTGCGGTGCGCGTTGCTGATGCCGAAACGATCGCACAGAGCGTCGAGCGAGTTGCGCTTGCCGGGGAAGATCTGCTTGGCCTGCACGAGCGTGTCGATCACTTCGCCGCAGTGCTCCTTGAACCCCGGCTTGCCGAGCAGCGCGAGTTCGGCGTCGAGAAAGCCGATGTCGAACGGCGCGTTGTGGATGATGATGTCCGCTTCGCGAATGAAGTCGAGGATCTCGTCCGCGACTTCGGCGAACTTCGGCTTGTCGGAGAGAAACTCGGTCGTGAGGCCGTGCACGGCGAGTGCGCCCGGGTCGCTGTCGCGCTCCGGGTTCACGTAGAAGTGCAGGTTGTTGCCCGTAAGCCGGCGGTTCACCAGCTCGACGCAGCCGATTTCGATGATGCGATCGCCCGTGCGGGCGTTCAGGCCGGTGGTTTCAGTATCGAGAATGATCTGGCGCATGTCTTGTAAAGCGTGAAAGCGTGGGGCAGCCGCGAAGCGGTCCTGCAAAGCAGCGGTCTCAGAGTTCGGCGAGCGTGGCGACGCCGCGGTTCGCGAGCGCGTCGGCGCGCTCGTTCTCCGGGTGGCCGGAGTGGCCCTTCACCCAGCGCCACTCGATCTCGTGCTGGCCGACGAGCGAGTCCAGACGCTTCCAGAGGTCGTCGTTCTTGACCGGCGTTTTGGCGGCCGTCATCCAGTTCTTCTTCTTCCAGCCGTGAATCCACTCGCTGATGCCTTTTTGCACGTACTGCGAGTCGGTGTGCACGATCACCTTGCACGGGCGCTTGAGCGCGTCGAGTGCGGCGATCACCGCCATCAGCTCCATGCGGTTGTTGGTCGTGCCGGCCTCGCCGCCGAACAGTTCTTTTTCCTGCGCGCCGAAGCGCAGCAGCGCGCCCCAGCCGCCGGGGCCGGGGTTGCCCTTGCAGGCGCCGTCCGTGAAGATTTCGACGAAGTCGGGTGTGCTCATGAGTCCTTGTTGCGTGTTGGGGAAGGGGTAGTCGCCGCGGGCTTCAGGCTCGCGGCCAGCACCGGCTTCTTGACCTTCAGTGGGCCGACGAGGCGCATGCCGCGCACGCGCTTGATCGCCGTCACCATATAGATAGCGCCGAAAATCGGCCACCAGCGGTCGCCGGCGGCTTCCATGAAGCCGTAGCGGCCGAGCCACTGGTCGGTCGCGAGCGGCGGACGATAGCAGCCGAAGCGCCCGCGTTCAAGCTCGAAGCCAAGCAGCTTGATCCAGTCTTTCAGGCGCGTGAAGGCGATCAGGTCCTGGCGCGCGGGCAGGAACGGATGGCCGGTCAGCTTGCCGGCCGACTGGCGCGCGCCCCACAGCGAAAGCGAGTTGAACCCGACGATCAGCAGTTGCCCTTCGGGCATCAGCACACGTTCGGCTTCGCGCAGCAGACGATGCGGGTCGCTCGTGAATTCGAGCGTGTGCGGCATCACGATGAGGTCGACGCTCTGCGCCTCGAACGGCAGATCGAGATAGTCGCACCAGACAGTGCTGCGGCCCGCGGGCGCGTGAAGCAACGCGCCGCCGCCCGCAGTCGGGGTGCGGTCTGGTGTTGCGCCGCCCGCGTCGGGCGACGTTTGCCCGCCGTTCGGGTGCGCATGGGCCGACGCGCCGGGTACGGAGTAGGGGGCGCTGGCGGCACTGGCGGCGTCGAGCACGAGGCCGCGGCACGACATGCGGTTCTCGCGCAGGGCGTCCAGCTGCGGCAGGCCGAGCTGCAGCGCATGGTAGCCGAATATGTTCGACACCACGCGGTCGAGCTGCTCCTGCTCCCAGCCGAGCACATACCTGCCAGCGGGCGAGGCGGTCCAGGCGGGCCAGTCTATAATCAATCGGTCAGACATGTCGAAGAATACGTCGCCCCATGAAGAGTCCGCTTGAGTACGCGCGTTCGAGCGATGCGTGCGCCTACGAGTACGTACCGGTTCCGGCTTTTGAAGACAATTACATCTGGGTCGTCTCGGACGGCCAGAATGCCGTTGCCGTCGATCCGGGCGACGCCGCTCCGGTTCGCGCGTACCTCGCGAAGCGCGGCTGGCGGCTCGTCGCTATTTTACTCACCCATCACCACAACGACCATGTCGGCGGTGTGGCGGACCTGCTCGCCGACGCTCGCGTGCCCGTATATGGCCCGGCCGGCGAGGCGCTCGGCCCGCTCGACGCGTTCGTCACGCGCGTGAAGGGTGGCGACGCCGTCCATCTGGAGGCGCCCGCGCTCGACCTGACGGTGCTTGACGTGCCGGGCCACACGCGTGGCCACATTGCGTATTTCCAGGCAGCGGATGCCGCCGGCACGCCGCACGTGTTCTGCGGCGACACGCTGTTTGCTTGCGGCTGCGGCCGCCTCTTCGAGGGTACGCCCGCGCAGATGCTCGACTCGCTCGACGCGCTCGCGGCGCTGCCCGGCAATACCCATGTGCATTGCGCACACGAGTACACGTTGTCGAACATTCGCTTCGCGCTCGCCTGCGATCCAGAGAACGCCGATCTGCGCGACTGGAGCCGCGAGGCGGCGGCGCTGCGCGAGCGCGGCGTACCGACGCTGCCCACGACGATCGCCCACGAGCGCGCCGTCAATCCTTTCCTGCGTGCGGGCGATGCGGCGGTGCAAGCTGCGCTCACCGAGGCGCTGCACGAATCGGTGCCGGACCGGCTGGCGGCTTTCGCCATGATGCGTGAATGGAAGAATCGGTTCCGCTGACCCAGCCGGGTCAGGGGGCATGCTCAACCCAATCGTATGGAATCACGCCCAAGCTGCGGATTTCATGGCTTTTTTCCCATTAATTCCGATTGACGGAAACGGACGCGTTCCGTACTATCGGCTGCAAATTCCAGCCATGCGGATGTAGATTTTCATGCGATTCATTATCAGTGCGCTGCTGGTCCTCATGCTTGCCGCCTGTGCGAGCGGGGGACCGTCTGCGAGTTCTCAAGCACCAGCCAACGCCCAGGCCAACGCCGACCTCATTCGTAAGACCTCCGCCGCGAAAGAAACCATTAACGTCGATCAAGGCTCCGTCGATCAGTTGACGAGCCCCGACGCCGACCTCTGGGCGCGCATTCGCCGCGGCTTCCAGATGCCCGACCTGCAGAGCGACCTCGTCGACATGAACGCCAACTGGTACGCTCAGCGGCCGGACTACGTCGCGCGCATGACCGAGCGTTCGCAGAAGTACCTCTATCACATCGTCGAAGAGCTCGAGGCGCGTCACATGCCTACCGAGCTCGCGCTGCTGCCGTTCATCGAGTCCGCTTACAATCCGCAGGCGCTGTCGGTCGCGAAGGCCGCCGGCATGTGGCAGTTCGTGCCGGGCACGGGCCGCACCTACAACCTCAAGCAGAACATGTGGCAGGACGAGCGCCGCGACGTCCTGGCCTCGACGAGCGCAGCGCTCGACTATCTCTCGCGCTTGCACGACATGTTCGGCGACTGGTATCTCGCGCTGGCCGCCTACAACTGGGGCGAGGGCAACGTGCAGCGCGCCATCGCGCGCAACGAGGCGGCGGGCTTGCCGACCGACTACCAAAGCCTGCGCATGCCCAGCGAAACACGTAACTACGTGCCGAAGCTGCAGGCGGTCAAGAACATCGTGATGAACCCGCAGCAGTACGGGCTCGCGCTGCCGTCCATTCCGAACCACCCGTATTTCGTGACGGTCACGACCTCGCACGACATCGACGTGGACGTCGCCGCCAAGCTCGCAAACATGACGACCGACGAGTTCCGCTCGCTCAACCCGTCGTTCAAGAAACCCGTGATTCTCGGCGCGACCGATCCGCAGATCCTGCTGCCGTTCGACAACGCGAGCGCGTTCGAGCGCAACCTGAAGGCCTATTCCGGCCAGCTTTCGTCGTGGACCGTCTACACGACCGATTCGCGCGCCACGCCGGCGGCGATCGCGCAAAAGATCGGCGTGGACGCCGACACGCTGATGTCGGTGAACAAGATTCCGGCGGGCATGCGCCTGAAGGCGGGCTCGACGCTCGTGGTGCCGCGCACCGACGACGGCGACGACGAGGACATCAGCGCCGACGTGGCGGAAAGCGCCGTGCTGGCCATGGAGCCGGACGTGCCCGACACGCGCAAGATGCTGATCCGCGTACGCCGCAAGCAGTCGATGGAAGCAGTGGCGAACCGCTACGGCGTGTCGCTCGGCCAGTTGAAGGCGTGGAACAAGACCCGTCGCGACTACGTCGCGCCGGGCCAGGTGCTGGTTTTGCACGTGCCGGTCAACAAGGCGATGCCGAGCGAGCCTGGGCCGGAGCGTCTGGCAACGAACGTTTCTGGCGGTGGCGTGCAGCGAATTGGCACCCGCGTTGCAGACACCGGGTCGAAGTCGCGATACGATAAGAAGCACGGTCGCGCGCGCACCGAGGTTGTCAAGGTTTCCGAACCTGTCAAGGCCAGGACGGTCAGCGCTGCGCCCACCAAGGCGTCGAAGGGTGCGGCGAGCCGCCCGAAGGCCGAAACCCACACGCAGAAGCACCATACAAAATAGCGGCTGGCGAAGGGTGCTCCAACATGCGTTGCGGGGGCAGCGCATGGTATTTCGCTCCGATCACTTTTCCGTTTTTGTTGTGTTTGACGCCGTCACCCCGCCAGGTGGCGGCGTTTTCATTGGCGGGTGCCAAAAATAGAGGGCGCGAATAGGGCGCGAATAGGGGGCGACTACGGGCGGCGCCGGGCGGGCGACGCTTGCCGCCGCGCCCCTGCCCGCTATAGTGGAAAGGGCCGCGCACCGGGCTGCGAGCACGCTCCCCCGTCGCCAGCGTCATCCTGAAATTTGAAGGAAAGGTGACTTTCGCGCTATAATTTCAAGGTTTGAGCTTATCAACCCGCACCCTAGCGCCTACCTCCTCCCATCCGTTCATCCGCCGCCCGCGCTTCATCGTCAACTGGCCGGCTGCCGCCCGATCCTGCGTCACAAACGCGCGCTCGTGGCCCGGCGCCACAACGGTCGACCACACGAAGAGGTCGCGCAAGCGAGCGAGCCGCGCGCGCATCCTGATCCTCACAGAAAAGGATGCCGACGCCGCAGCCGCTCCCAGGTCGCAAGATCGCAACGTCGGATAACAGGTCGGCACAGGGTGCTCCCCCAAGGAGTCTCCCGTGTTGCCGTCATTCTCTCCCGCTCTGCTCGCGCTCGCCGACGGCACGGTCTTTCGTGGTTACTCGATCGGCGCGCCGGGTCATACGATCGGTGAAGTCGTGTTCAACACGGCTATCACCGGCTATCAGGAAATCCTGACTGACCCGAGCTACGCTCGCCAGATCGTCACCCTCACGTATCCGCATATCGGCAACGTCGGCGTCAACGCCGAAGACGTCGAAGCCACGAAAGTCCATGCCGCCGGTCTGATCATCCGCGACCTGCCCGTGCTCGCCTCGAACTTCCGCATGGAACGCACGCTCGGCCAATATCTGAAGGACGAAGGCGTAGTCGCCATCGCCGGCATCGATACGCGCAAGCTTACGCGTATCCTGCGCGACAAGGGCGCGCAGAACGGCGCGATCCTCGCAGGCTCCGACGACGAAGCAAAGGCCATCGAACTCGCGTGCTCGTTCCCGGGCCTCGCGGGCATGGACCTCGCCAAGGTCGTGTCGACCCAGAAGCCGTATCAGTGGAACACCACGGAATGGCGTCTGGGCGAAGGCTACCGCACGCAATCGGCGCCGAAATACAAGGTCGTGGCGTTCGACTACGGCGTGAAGCAGAACATCCTGCGCATGCTGGCCGAGCGCGGCTGCGACGTCACGGTGCTGCCGGCGCAAGCTACGGCTGAAGACGCCTTCGCACTGAACCCGGACGGCGTGTTCCTCTCGAACGGCCCCGGCGACCCGGAACCGTGCGACTACGCGATCAAGGCGACGCAAGCCTTCATCGAGCGCGGCATCCCGACCTTCGGCATCTGCCTCGGCCATCAGATCATGGGTCTCGCCGTGGGCGCGAAGACCATGAAGATGAAGACGGGCCACCACGGCGCGAACCATCCGGTGAAGGATCTCGGCGACGGCCGCGTCGTCATCACGTCGCAGAACCACGGCTTCGCGGTGGACGCCGCGACGCTCCCCGCGAACACGCGCGTCACGCACGTTTCGCTGTTCGACGGCACGCTGCAAGGCTTCGAGCTGACCGATAAGCCCGCGTTCTGCTTCCAGGGGCACCCGGAAGCATCGCCGGGTCCGCAGGACATCGGCTATCTGTTCGACCGCTTCACGGCGCTGATGGACAAGGCGAAGGCGGCGTAAGCGCCGCATCGAGCGAAAGCGCAGAGCAGGGTGCGCAGCGAGCCGGTCTGAAGAACGGCCCACGCGCGCACCCGGGCGGCAGGCAGTCAGCCGCCAGACGTAAAAGACACAGGAATATTTAGCGAGAGCGTTATGCCCAAGCGGACAGACATCAAGAGCATTCTCATCATCGGCGCGGGTCCGATCATCATCGGCCAGGCGTGCGAGTTCGACTATTCGGGCGCGCAGGCATGCAAGGCGCTGCGTGAAGAAGGCTACAAGGTCATCCTCGTCAACAGCAATCCGGCGACGATCATGACCGACCCGAACACGGCCGACGTCACCTACATCGAGCCGATCACGTGGGAAGTGGTGGAGCGCATCATCGAAAAGGAGCGCCCCGACGCGATCCTGCCGACGATGGGCGGCCAGACCGCGCTGAACTGCGCGCTCGACCTGCATCATCACGGCGTGCTGAAGAAGTACAACGTCGAGCTGATCGGCGCTTCGCCGGAAGCCATCGACAAGGCCGAAGACCGCCAGAAGTTCAAGGACGCGATGACCAGGATCGGTCTCGGTTCGGCGAAGTCGGGCGTCGCGCACTCGATGGAAGAGGCGCTCAAGGTGCAAGGCGAAATCGCCGAAGCCACCGGCTCGGGCGGCTACCCGGTCGTGATCCGTCCGTCGTTCACGCTCGGCGGTTCGGGCGGCGGCATTGCCTACAACCGTGAAGAGTTCGAAGAGATCTGCAAGCGCGGTCTCGACCTCTCGCCCACGCGCGAACTGCTGATCGAAGAGTCGCTGCTCGGCTGGAAGGAATACGAGATGGAAGTGGTCCGCGACAAGGCGGATAACTGCATCATCGTCTGCTCGATCGAAAACCTCGACCCGATGGGCATCCACACCGGCGACTCGATCACGGTCGCGCCGGCGCAAACGCTCACCGACAAGGAATACCAGATCCTGCGCGACGCCTCGCTGGCGGTGCTACGGGAGATCGGCGTGGATACGGGCGGCTCGAACGTCCAGTTCTCGATCGACCCGCGCACGGGCCGCATGATCGTGATCGAAATGAATCCGCGCGTGTCGCGTTCCTCGGCGCTGGCCTCGAAGGCCACGGGCTTCCCGATCGCCAAGGTCGCCGCCAAGCTGGCCGTGGGCTACACGCTCGACGAGCTCAAGAACGAAATCACAGGCGGTCAGACGCCGGCTTCGTTCGAGCCGACCATCGACTACGTCGTCACCAAGATTCCGCGTTTCGCGTTCGAGAAGTTCCGCGAAGCCGACCCGCGCCTCACCACGCAGATGAAGTCGGTGGGCGAAGTCATGGCGATCGGCCGCACGTTCCAGGAGTCGTTCCAGAAGGCGCTGCGCGGCCTCGAAGTCGGCGTGGACGGTCTGGACGAAAAGACCACGAGCCGCGACGAGATCATCCGTGAGATCGGCGAAGCCGGTCCGGACCGCATCTGGTACGTGGGCGACGCGTTCCGCGTGGGCATGACGCGCGAAGAGATCTTCGAAGAAACCGCGATCGACCCGTGGTTCCTCGCGCAGATCGAGGAAATCATCAAGAAGGAAGAGGCCGCCCGCGGCCGCACGCTCGCAAGCCTCTCGAAGGACGAGCTGCGTTACCTGAAGCAAAGCGGTTTCTCAGATCGCCGTCTCGCGAAGCTGCTCGGCAGCAACGCCACGGACGTGCGCCGCCGTCGTATCGAACTGAACGTGCGCCCGGTCTACAAGCGCGTGGACACCTGCGCGGCCGAGTTCGCCACGAAGACCGCCTACATGTACTCGACCTATGAGGAAGAGTGCGAGGCGAACCCGACCACCAACAAGAAGATCATGGTGCTGGGCGGCGGCCCGAACCGGATCGGCCAGGGTATCGAGTTCGACTACTGCTGCGTGCACGCCGCGCTCGCCATGCGCGAAGACGGCTACGAAACGATCATGGTCAACTGCAACCCCGAGACCGTTTCGACCGACTACGACACGTCCGACCGCCTGTACTTCGAGCCGCTCACGCTCGAAGACGTGCTCGAAGTCGTGGATCTGGAAAAGCCGGTTGGCGTGATCGTGCAGTACGGCGGCCAGACGCCGCTGAAGCTCGCGCTCGACCTCGAGGCGAACGGCGTGCCTATCGTCGGCACGTCGCCGGACATGATCGACGCCGCAGAAGACCGCGAGCGCTTCCAGAAGCTGCTGCAGGAGCTGAACCTGCGCCAGCCGCCGAACCGCACCGCGCGCGCCGAAGACGAAGCGCTCAAGCTCGCCGACGAAATCGGCTACCCGCTCGTCGTGCGTCCGTCGTACGTGCTGGGCGGCCGCGCCATGGAAATCGTCCACGAGCCGCGCGACCTCGAGCGCTACATGCGCGAGGCCGTGAAGGTGTCGAACGACTCGCCGGTGCTGCTCGACCGCTTCCTGAACGACGCGATCGAATGCGACGTGGACTGCATCTCCGATGGCGAAGCCGTGTTCATCGGCGGCGTGATGGAGCACATCGAGCAAGCGGGCGTGCACTCGGGCGACTCGGCCTGCTCGCTGCCCCCGTACTCGCTCTCGCAGGAAACGGTTGCCGAACTCAAGCGTCAAACGGCCGCGATGGCGAAGGCGCTGAACGTGGTCGGGCTGATGAACGTGCAGTTCGCGATCCAGCAGGTGCCGCAGGATGACGGTTCGAAGAAGGACATCATCTACGTGCTGGAAGTGAACCCGCGCGCTTCGCGTACCGTGCCGTACGTCTCGAAGGCGACCAGCCTGCCGCTCGCGAAAATCGCGGCGCGCGCCATGGTCGGCCAGAAGCTGGCGCAGCAGGGCGTGACGAAGGAAGTCGTGCCGCCGTACTTCAGCGTGAAGGAAGCAGTGTTCCCGTTCGTCAAGTTCCCGACCGTCGATCCGGTGCTCGGACCGGAAATGCGCTCCACGGGCGAAGTGATGGGCGTGGGCAAGACCTTCGGCGAAGCGCTGTTCAAGTCGCAACTCGCAGCGGGCTCGCGCCTGCCGGAGTCGGGCACCGTCTTCATCACGGTGATGGACGCCGACAAGCCCAAGGCCGTGGAAGTCGCGCGCATGCTGCACGAACTCGGCTACCCGATCGTCGCCACGCGCGGCACGGCTGCCGCGATCGAGGCGGCCGGCGTGCCGGTGAAGGTCGTGAACAAGGTGAAGGACGGCCGTCCGCACATCGTCGACATGATCAAGAATGGCGAGATTTCGCTCGTCTTCACGACCGTCGACGAAACCCGCTCGGCGATCGCGGATTCGCGTTCGATCCGCATGAGCGCGCAGGCCAACAAGGTCACCTACTACACGACGATGTCGGGCGCACGCGCGGCCGTCGAGGGTCTGCGCTACCTGAAGAACCTGGAAGTCTATGATTTACAAGGCCTCCATGCTCGCCTAAACTAAGGCTTCAATTGTCTGTCTAACGTCGACGAGGCAGGCTAAAAAAGCTGAATGTGCCGCGGTTAAGCGGCGTCCCAACAGGGTTTTCAGGCTGCGCCAGACTGCGCGGCCGCCCTCGCGGGATGCACTTAACCGCGGAATTTTTTTTATGGCCGCAACGTGCGCGACAAGCGTGCGTGGCGCGGTCTCCTTTAGGCCCTTTTGGGCCGTACGAGTTGTTTATGAGCACGATTCCCTTGACCAAGCGCGGTGCAGACCAACTCCGCGGAGAGTTGCAGCGCCTGAAATCCGTCGAGCGTCCGGCGGTCATCAATTCGATCGCGGAAGCGCGTGCGCAGGGCGATCTGTCGGAAAACGCGGAATACGACGCCGCAAAGGAAAAGCAGGGCTTCATCGAAGGCCGCATCGCCGAGATCGAGTCGAAGCTGGCGGCCGCGCAGATCATCGACCCGGCCACGCTCGAAGCGGACGGCCGCGTGGTGTTCGGCTCGACCGTGGATCTCGAAGACCTCGATTCGGGCAAGACCGTGACCTACCAGATCGTCGGCGACGACGAAGCCGACCTCGAGCACGGCCTGATCTCGGTCAGCTCGCCCATCGCGCGCGCGCTGATCGGCAAGTCCGAAGGCGATGTCGCCCAGGTGCAGGCCCCCAGCGGCGTGCGCGAGTACGAGGTCATCGAGGTTCGCTACGTCTGAGGGCGCATCGACGTGAGTACTGCAAGCCACGTGGGTTCCGCCACTCCCGTTTCGCTCGTTCCGCACCGGCTCTTCGGGCTGCTGGCCATGCTGTGGGTCGGCAGCCAGCTGACCATCGGCTATGCGGTCGCGCCCGTCCTGTTCGCGTCGCTCGAAAGGGTGGTGGCCGGCGAACTCGCCGCGCAGCTGTTTCGCCTTGAAGGCCTGATCGGCGTGGTGTGCGGCGTGTTGATGCTTGGGCTGTCGAGCGTGCTCGCGCGCCGCGGCGCGTTGGGCTATCGCCGGCTGCGCTGGATTCTGGCCGCCATGCTGCTGTGCGTGCTGATCGGCTATTTCGCGCTGCAGCCGTTCATGAACGCGTTGCGCGTTCAAGCGATGAGCGCGGGCATGGATGTGGCCAGTTCGCCGTATGCGAGCCGCTTCGGCTTGCTGCATGGCGTGTCGAGCCTGTTCTATCTCGTGCAGAGCCTGCTGGGTGCATGGCTTGTCTGGCTGCTGCCTTCGGCGCGCGGCATGCTGCCACGGCACATGGAAACCGCTCCGCGCTGAAAGCGACCTGAAGCCGAGTCAGGCGAAAAAAAGCGCGGCTCGAAGGCCGCGCATTTTTACTTCGAACCCTGGTGGGCCCGCTTGGAGCTGGTTTGGCGCTTCTTGGCGCGCTTGATGTTGCCGCCTTGCGTGACGCGCTCGTTGCCCTTGACCGTCACCTTTTGCGCCTTCGGCTTGCGCATGGGGTTGTCGCTCGCCTTGACGACC
This sequence comes from Paraburkholderia sp. CNPSo 3076, assembly GCF_026343935.1. Lineage (NCBI taxonomy): Bacteria > Pseudomonadati > Pseudomonadota > Betaproteobacteria > Burkholderiales > Burkholderiaceae > Paraburkholderia > Paraburkholderia sp. CNPSo 3076. The sequence goes on from NZ_JAPMAL010000029.1 coordinate 122,215, forward strand.
TTGACGGTGCGCGGCGCGGCGCCGCGCTTGCCCGCTTCACGCGCGCTCGGTACGTCGGCAGACGGGCGCGACACGGTGCCGCGGGCGCCGGCGCGCGCGGTCGTGGCCTTCGCCTTGGCTTCCTCGGGCTTGTAGATGACGAGCAGCTTGCCGATGTGCTGGATCGGGGCGGCGCCAAGGCGGTCGCAGATCTCTTCGTAGATCGCGAGGCGCTCTTCGCGCTCGTCGCCGAACACGCGCACCTTGATGAGTTGGTGCGCGGCCAGGTGAACCTTGATTTCCTTAAGGACGGCGTCGGTCAGTCCCTCGGCGCCGATGAGCACCACCGGTTTGAGCGCGTGAGCCTGGGAGCGCAGCTCGGAGCGCTGTTCGGCGGAAAGAGTGAGGGCGGGCATGGGATGTGGCAGACTCGACTAAAATGACGGCGCCGCGCGGGTCGACAGGTATGAATTGACAACCTGGGCAGACGTGAGTGCGGTCCGCGAATAGCGGGCCGCCAGCGGGCAAAGCGCGTCGGAACAACGGAAAACCGTGGAGAACGGCAGGGCGCGGGCAAAAAACGCCGGCGGAGCAACGAACATCCGGCCAGGCGGGCCGCGACGGCCGCACGAATAAAACGCGTATTATCCGCTAAAAGCGCGGAATCACGCAGCAAGAGTTCATCTTTAATGGCAAAAAATCGCTTCAATCAGTCGTGGCTGCACGACCATATCAACGACCCGTACGTGAAAATGGCGCAGCGGGAAGGCTATCGCGCCCGCGCCGCGTACAAGCTCAAGGAAATCGACGAGCAGGACAAGCTGATCCACCCCGGCATGGTGATCGTGGACCTCGGCGCCGCACCCGGCAGCTGGAGCCAGTACGCCCGCAACAAGCTCGCGCAAAGCACGAAGCGCGACGACCAACGACAGGGTGGGATCGACGGCACGATCATCGCGCTCGATCTCCTGCCGATGGAGCCCATCTCCGACGTGCAGTTCCTGCAGGGCGACTTCCGCGAGGACGACGTACTCACGCAACTGGAAGAATTGCTGGGTGGCCGCCCGGTCGATCTTGTAATTTCGGACATGGCGCCCAATCTCTCGGGGGTCGCGTCGGCCGACGCGGCGCGCATCGAGCACGTGTGCGACCTCGCGCTCGAGTTTTCGCAGAATCATCTGAAACCCGATGGAGCCCTCTTAGTCAAATGCTTCCACGGCAGCGGTTACAGTCAGATCGTCGAGAAGTTCAAGCAGCAGTTCAAGGTCGTGGCGGCGCGCAAACCGAAGGCTTCGCGTGATAAATCGTCCGAAACGTTTATATTGGGTAAACATCTGAAGCGTCCCTGTTAAACGGGGCATGATTGCCGTGCAAAAGGCGCAATCTGGTCGCAAAATGACCCCGAGAGGCGGTCAGGACAAGGCGCTCGGGCTATTCCTGCGGTAGCGAAACGTTATGGCAGGGGTCCGTGTACTGGATTAGAATGCTTTGGTGGTGTCGCAAGGCAAATGTAGGCGCCCATCTATGAGTGAAGGAGTGGTGCTTTGAACAACAACATGTTTTCGAAGGCAGCAGTGTGGCTGGTAATCGCACTGGTGCTGTTTACGGTGTTCAAGCAGTTCGACAAGCCCCGTGTCCAGGAAGGCGTTTCCTATTCGCAGTTCATGGACGACGCGAAGAACGGCAAGGTCAAGACTGTCGTGGTGCAGGGGCGGAACCTCACGGTCACTCCGGCAGATGGCCAGAAATACCAGATCGTCTCCCCAGGCGACATCTGGATGGTCGGCGACCTGATGAAATATGGCGTGCAGGTGAGCGGCAAGGCTGACGAAGAGCCGAACGCGCTCGTTTCCGCGCTGTACTACCTCGGGCCAACCATACTCATCATCGTGTTCTGGTTCTACATGATGAGACAGATGCAGGGGGGCGGCAAAGGCGGGGCGTTTTCCTTTGGTAAATCGCGCGCCCGCTTGATCGACGAGAACAACAACGCGGTCAACTTCTCCGACGTCGCGGGCTGCGACGAAGCGAAGGAAGAAGTGTCCGAACTCGTCGACTTCCTGCGCGATCCGCAAAAATTCCAGAAGCTGGGCGGGCGTATCCCGCGCGGCGTGCTGCTCGTTGGCCCTCCGGGTACGGGTAAGACGCTGCTTGCGCGCGCCATTGCCGGCGAAGCGAAGGTGCCGTTCTTCAGCATCTCGGGTTCGGACTTCGTCGAAATGTTCGTCGGCGTGGGGGCGGCCCGCGTGCGCGATATGTTCGAGCAGGCCAAGAAGCATGCGCCGTGTATCGTGTTCATCGACGAAATCGACGCGGTCGGCCGCCATCGTGGCGCCGGCATGGGCGGTGGCAACGACGAGCGCGAGCAGACGCTGAACCAGATGCTGGTCGAGATGGACGGCTTCGAGGCGAACTCAGGCGTCATCGTGATCGCGGCAACCAACCGTTCGGACGTGCTGGACAAGGCATTGCTGCGTCCGGGCCGTTTCGACCGCCAGGTGTATGTGGGCCTGCCGGACATCCGCGGCCGTGAGCAGATCATGAAGGTGCACCTGCGCAAGGTGCCGATCGCCAACGACGTGGATGCAGCGGTGATCGCACGTGGCACGCCGGGCTTTTCGGGTGCTGACCTTGCGAACCTCGTGAACGAAGCCGCGCTCTTCGCGGCGCGCCGCGGCAAGCGCATTGTCGAAATGCAGGACTTCGAAGACGCGAAGGACAAGATCTTCATGGGTCCGGAGCGCAAGTCGGCGGTGATTCGTGAGGAAGCGAAGCGTGCCACGGCGTACCACGAGTCGGGTCACGCGGTCATCGCGAAGCTGCTGCCGAAGGCGGACCCGGTGCACAAGGTCACGATCATCCCGCGCGGCCGCGCGCTGGGTGTGACGTGGCAGCTGCCCGAGCACGACAACGAAACGTACTCGAAGGACTATCTGCTGGATCGTCTGGCCATTCTGTTCGGCGGCCGCGTGGCGGAAGAGCTGTTCATGAACCTGATCAGCACGGGCGCCTCGGACGACTTCAACAAGGCGACGCAAACGGCCCGCGCCATGGTTACACGCTTTGGCATGACCGACGCGCTCGGACCGATGGTCTACGCCGACGACGACAACGAAGCCTCCCCGTTCGGCAAGGGCTTCACGCGTGCGATCTCGGAAGCGACGCAGCAGAAGGTCGACGCGGAAATCCGCCGCGTGCTCGACGAGCAGTACAACCTTGCGAAGCGCCTGCTCGACGAGAACCGCGACAAGGTCGAAGCGATGACCGCCGCGCTCATGGAGTGGGAAACGATCGACGCCGACCAGATCAACGACATTATGGCCGGCCGTCCGCCGCGCTCGCCGAAGAGCACGCCGTCGCCGGGCGACGCGTCGTCGGGCGGCAGCACGGGCACCGAGGTCAAACCCGGTAGCGCCACTGCACCGGCGTGATCCTTATCGAGTAAAGTTGCGGGCCGGTGTGATGTTCACATCGGCCCGTTTTGCATTTCTGGCGTGCCGCTGTGCCGCCGCATCTCGTTACACATCTGACGTTTCTTGACGTGCCCAACATCTCCTCGCAAGCTAGTCTCCCACCTGAACCGCTCGTGTGCGGCCGCTTCACGCTGACGTTCGAGCGTCCGCTCGTCATGGGCATCCTCAACGCAACGCCCGACTCGTTTTCCGACGGCGGCCGCTATGTCGCGTTCGGCGACGCCTTGCGCCGCGCGGAGCAGATGATGCTCGACGGCGTCGATATCATCGACATTGGCGGTGAATCGACGCGGCCGGGCGCGCCGCCCGTGCCGCTCGACGAGGAGCTCGAACGCGTGATTCCGCTCGTGGAAAAGCTCAAGGGCGCGAACCTGCCGCTGTCGATCGACACGTACAAGCCCGAAGTCATGCGCGCGGCGCTCGCGGCAGGCGCCGACATGATCAACGACATCTGGGGATTTCGCATGCCCGGCGCGATCGAGGCCGTGCGCGAGAGCGACTGCGGGCTGTGTGTGATGCACATGCTAGGCGAGCCGCAGACGATGCAGCTGGGCGAGCCCGACTACGTGGACGTCGTGCGCGAGGTGCGCGAGTTTCTCGCCAAGCGTTGTGCCGAACTCGAAGCGGCGGGCGTGGCGAAGGCGCGCATCAGCGTGGATCCGGGCTTCGGCTTCGGCAAGTCGGTGGTCGAGCACAATTACGCGCTGCTCGCGCACCTGCCAGAGACGGCGCCCGAGGTTGCGGCAGGCGTCGCGCCGTATCCGATCCTGGCCGGCATGTCGCGCAAGTCGATGCTCGGCGCGCTAGTGAACCGGCCCGCGCCCGAACGCGTGGCGGCGAGCGTGGGGGCGGCCGTGTGTGCGGCAGAGCGCGGCGCGGCGATCATTCGCGTGCACGACGTTGCGCCGACCGTAGACGCACTCAAGATCTGGGTGGCGATGCGCGCCGCGCTGTCCGCCGGTACGCTGGACGCACAAGGCTGAGCCATTGCCCTGCAGAACGCTGGCAGGCGCGAAGTGCGCCGCAGCGGATCCGGGCGGCCACAATACAGGACAAAGCAGCACCAAACCGAGGGGTAGAAAGATGGGACGTCGTTATTTCGGAACTGATGGAGTGCGTGGCAAGGTCGGCGAGGCGCCAATCACGCCCGATTTCGTGCTTCGGCTAGGCTACGCCGCGGGCAAGGTGCTCGCGGGGTCGGCTGCGGCATCCGGGCCGCGCCCGTCTGTGCTGATCGGCAAGGACACACGTATCTCGGGCTACATGCTCGAAGCCTCCCTGGAAGCGGGGCTTTCGGCTGCGGGCATCGACGTGATGCTGGCGGGTCCGATGACGACGCCCGGCATCGCCTATCTCACGCGCGCGCTGCGGCTCGCCGCCGGCGTCGTGATCAGCGCGTCGCACAATCCCTACTACGACAACGGCATCAAGTTCTTCTCCGCCGACGGCAACAAGCTCCCTGACGAGGTGGAGACGCAGATCGAGGAGCAGCTCGAGCAGCCGCTCGCCTGCGCGCCGTCCGAGCAGCTTGGCCGTGCTCGCCGCCTGCACGACGCGGGCGGGCGCTACATCGAGTTCTGCAAGAGCACGTTCCCGCAGGCGTTCAATCTGCGCGGCCTGAAGCTCGTGATCGATTGCGCCAACGGTGCGGCTTATGACATTGCGCCGCACGTGTTCCACGAGCTGGGCGCGGACGTGATTCCGATCGGTGTGTCGCCGAACGGCTTCAACATCAACGACGGCGTGGGCGCGACCGCGCCTGACGCGCTCGTGCGCGCCGTGCGTGCGAATCACGCGGACCTCGGCATCGCGCTCGACGGCGACGCCGACCGTCTCCAGATCGTCGATGCACAGGGCCGCCTCTACAACGGCGACGAGCTGCTCTACGTGCTCGTGAAGGACCGCATCGCGACCGAAGGCAAGGTGGAAGGCGCAGTGGGCACGCTCATGACCAATCTCGCGGTGGAGCAGGCGCTCGAAGGCCTCGGCGTGCAGCTGGTGCGCGCGAACGTGGGCGACCGCTACGTGCTGGAGCAACTGCGCGAGCGCGGCTGGCAGCTCGGCGCGGAAGGCTCGGGCCACATTCTGTCGCTCGACCGCCACACGACAGGCGACGGCATCGTCTCGGCGCTGCTCGTGCTCGCGGCGATGAAGCGCAGCGGCAAGACGATCGCGCAACTCCTCGACGGCGTGAAACTGTTTCCGCAGAAGCTCATCAACGTGCGCATCGCGCAGGGCGCCGACTGGAAGGGCAACGCCGGGATCCAACAGTCGATCGCGTCCGCCGAGGCGGAATTGAAGGGACGGGGCCGTGTGCTGATCCGCGCTTCGGGCACGGAGCCGGTGCTGCGCGTGATGGTCGAGGCCCGCGAGGAGCGCGACACGGTGCATTACGCCGAGGCGATCGCCAGCGTGGTCACGCGTTCGATCGCGTGATCGCCGGCTATTAAGTCGCGCGACTGAGTCGCGCCAGCGGCCAACCAATGAGCACGACGTCGCGATCCGCCGTCGTGCTCATCTTTTTTTGCGATTTTTCGGCGTCACAACGGAAGCAGGCAAACGTTTAAAACAATCGCATAACGGTTTGCAAACCATTTTCGAGGAATTCCTCGAATTTTTCATCGGACCCCCGGACAGCCTTCGAACGTCCGCCTGGTGGGCGTTTCAGCCGCCGCAGCACGTGCAGGCCATGTTGCAGTCGCGCTTGCAAAATCGCCCAAATCGCATATCCCCGCGCCTTTCAGCCAGTAATCGAACTGTCACGTTCGCTTCATGAACCGTCACGGTACTGTCACAGAGACCCCCTAAGCTTCGCGGTGTCGTTCATCCGCTCACACACTGGAGGTCTCATGAAATTGATGCAAACCGCGCTCGCTGGCGTTGCTGGCGCGCTCTTCGCGATCGCAGCGCAGGCTGCTGACATCACCGGCGCGGGTAGCACCTTCGCAGCACCGATCTATACGAAATGGGCGGATGCCTATCAAAAGTCGGGCGGCGGCAAGGTCAACTACCAGGGCATTGGCTCGTCGGGCGGCATCAAGCAGATTCAAGCCAAGACCGTTGACTTCGCGGGCTCGGACGCTCCGCTGAAGGACGAGGATCTGGCCAAGGAAGGCCTGTTCCAGTTTCCGACGGTGGTCGGCGGCGTCGTGCCGGCGATCAACGTGCCGGGCGTGAAGCCGGGCGAGATCACCCTGTCGGGCCCGGTGCTCGGCGACATCTACCTCGGCAAGATCAAGAAGTGGAACGATCCGGCCATCGTCGCGCTGAACCCGAAGGTCAAGCTGCCTGATCTCGACATCGCCGTGGTCCGCCGCGCCGACGGCTCGGGCACCAGCTTCATCTGGACGAACTACCTCTCGAAGGTCAACCCCGAGTGGAAGAGCAAGGTCGGCGAAGGCACGACCGTGA